>SKKJ01000140.1 GCA_007121575.1 Natronomonas sp. | reverse complement strand
TTCTTCACAGAGAAATTATGAACGTCTACGATAAGTCCTATCAGTCGTCACTCGTGACGGATCGTTCGCTTCGCGGACCGCCGGGATGGCTCTCGTGAGTAACGGCGTGTTGTAACAGCCGTTCTGAGATCGCTGGAACGTCGCCATCGGTAACGGGGCCGCGTTCTTCGATCTCTTCGACCGTTCGTGGAAACGCCCGGAGATCGTAGTGATTCCCGATACCGCATCGTGCCCCTTCACCCATCGCGGTCGGAATCTGGTTGTGCCCGGGCGTGACATCGCCGACGGCGTACACTCCATCGACGTTCGTTCGACCGTGATCGTCGACCGCGACCGTCCCGTCATCGTTGAGTTCGACACCGAGCGACTCCGCGAGTTCGGTGTTGTATTCGGAGCCGTACATCGGGAAACCACCGCGGTACTCTCTGACGGTCCCGTCCTCGAATTCGAAGGCGGATAGCCATCCGCTATCGTCTTTTTCGAGTCCCACGATCTCTTCGTGAACGACATCGATCGGATGGTTCTCAAGTAACGTCGCGGTCTCATCTGACCACTCCGGTTCCTCGCCGCGCGTGAGAAGATCCACGTCAGGTGTGAAATTCAACATGATCATCGCGACATACGCGGCTGAGTCGCCGACACCCATCACGTACACCGGTTCGTCGACGAACATGTAGGCATCACAGTGTAGACAGTAGTGTAGACCCATTCCCGTTCGGGGAAGCGGTGGCTCCGGTCGTGTATCCGAAAACCCCGTCGCGAGTACGACGTGATCCGTCGTCACTTCGGTGTCGCCAGCGAGCACCCGATACCCGTCCTCCGTCGGTTCGATATCCGTAACGAAATCCTGGACGTAGTCGGCCCCATACGATTTCACCTGCTCGATGGCGGTTTGGAGGAACTCGTTCCCGGAGACCTCCTCTGTAACGCCGATGACGTTGTGCGTATCGAGCATCATCGCGGCTCGACCACCGCCACGGTTGATCACCATGGTATCATGTCCGAGCCGGGTCGTATACAGTGCTGCCGTTAACCCAGCAGGGCCGCCGCCAACGACCGTCACCTGGTAGTGCTCTGTCATCGACAGTATCTATCGCACCCATCGGCTTAACTCTCCGGCTGTCGTGTCTTCGTGACAAGAAACCGGTTACTCTTGATAAAGAGGGTTTACCCCCGGATCGAACTCACGAATCCCCCGAGTCCATCACTGTGCTATTGTTTCACATGATGAAGGACAGATGATATAAGTGATGACCCCGTATATTACGATGAACCACTCGCGTCAGGGGAACGTTCCCCGCTGTGGGACAGGGATACTATGACCAGTCGTGTATACAGACTTCATTCGACACTTGAACTGCAACTCGAAGACGTCCACAATTTCTTTGACGAGTATGAGTTGCCCGTCGAGATCGAGGATGTCGAGGTAACGAGACGAAACAACACACTCATTGTCAGTGCGGTGGCTGCAGAAAACAACATCTCAAAGTATACGCCGACGGCGCAGCTGAAGGCGAGTATTACTGAAAACCGCCTCTATGAGACCGAAGATGGCTGGCAGGAGACACCACCGGAGAATCCCGAAGGTGGTGCCTCTGTCGGCGATGGCGACGGTCCACAATGGGGCAACTTCAGCGAAGGAGCACAGGTACAAGAACAAGAGGTTGAAATAAATTCGAAACTCGTTGAGTACGCCTGTTTTAAAGGTGACCGCGAAACTGTCCTGCAGAATACTGCACTTCAATACCCGATGTTCAAAGTCCTGTGTGATCTCGCGAAGTACGCAAACAAAGGAACGCTTACCGCGATTGCAGCCGTTGACGATGAGCTTGAAGCCGTTCGAATCGTCGATGGAGAAGAGCGATCCGCGAGCGTCGAAGTGATCGACGATCCACGCGAGCGCGAAGCCGAAAATACCGTTAACTGGCGCGATAACAAGTTCATCAGCTAACGATTCGTTCTGCGCCCAGAGATCCTCCCAAAGTGGTACGTCGACGAGATGGTCGTTTTAGTCAGTCGGTGTTATGTCATATTATCTCGGTATCGAACTACTCGCGATGTAAACGTCAGGCTCGAGGATGCGAACCGGCATGTGTTCGTTCGATAGCCCGTTCATACCATAGCGGGATATCGACCGTTGTTCTCTCGAGATCGTATCGAAATTGGATCCATACGCTCTCTTGTGTCGGTCGGTGCTGATACGTTACCGTTAACCGCTGCACCGTCCCATCCGATGTAATTATCGCGGACGCTCGATAGCTGTCCGCGTCCGTAACGAGTGTGTCGGGGGGATGGTCAACGACGAGTTGATAGACCGTTTCTTGCCCGTCGAGCCTTGATTCGACGCTGCTTTCGGAGGTATTCAAATACGTTCGAATCAGATCTGCGCCGTACGCCGCGCTCCATCCGGCGGCTGTCGGATCCGTCGCGATCGAGTCGCTGTGATACCGTACCCCATCCGGGCTATCGACCCGGCGATACTCGCGAATCCCGTCCGCGAACACATCGGTGGTCGTGTTTATCTCGCGGTGTCCGCGGTCTTTTTCTTCGATCAGAAAGTGATTGTCAGCGGCGATTCGGACGTCGAGATCCGCTGGCTGTTCGACATCTTCCGCTCCGGTCGGTCCCTCAAACCGGACTCGAAAACGAAACGAGTCGTAGGATTTCACTTCGGCCGAATGCGTTTCTGCGAGCTGTTCGACATCGTGGCCCCCGGAAGGGGAGATGCCGGGCGGTAACACCCGTGTTTCATTCGATGTTCTACTGACACTTCCCATCTGGTTCAGTTCGACCTGACTGACTGATTCCCTTCTGTCGTCCGTTCCCCTTTCATCTTCTCTCGAGCTTTCGAGAATTTCGATTTCAGTGTCTGTCTCGTTCGAATCGAGTTCATCTGTTGAAACGGTTGCTTCGTTATCCGAAAAGACACCAGATGGTGATACGCCGCCGAAGCCGCTTAAAGCCACAAACACCAGAACAACTCCGACACCTAGTACGAGTGCCGCCGCAGCTATGCGATATCGCTTCGCGAGATATGACCCCGTGTTCGTGGTTGGATCGTTTGTTTTCGACGGCTTCGTATCATGTCGACGTCCTTTTCTTTCCGAGTGAACCGTCGGTTTATCATCCATCCGTGGCTTCGTTTCGTTAGTTTCGGGAACTTGCTTGTGGTTCCTCGAGATGCCCTCACCCGATCCGTTGGTTCCCTCGTTATCTACGCGATGTTCACGCTGTGAACATTCGAACGCTCCCCAGTCCGTATCGCCGAAGTGTTCCCGAAGCAGTTTCATCCCGTTTTCACGCTCGAGACGATAGAGTAACTCATCGCGAAGCTCACCCGGTTCGAGTATCGCTACATCCCGTTCGACAGCGAACGATCGAAGTCGCTCATCGGCAGCCACGATGACATCGACCCCGATCTCTCGTTTCGGCTCATCGACCGCGAACCGACGAACGACTCCATCGCGTCTCGCTTCGACGACACCTTCCTTATCGATCACTTGCCACCCTTGAACGGCTTTCAGATCAGCAACGAACGCCGATCGCTCATTCACCGTGAGCTTTCGGTAGTGCGCTGTGAACGCCTCCCGAGATGGAAGAGGGAAGCTCATCCCTATAGCTGTGCGCCAATGAATCAAAACGGTTGTGTGCGTTTGCTTTTCGGGGACCCAACCGAATTCGTAAACCGGTACTATAATCACGGTTGACGAAAATCCTCGGATATGAGTAATTCGACAACGACGGACGTCGATCTCGTCGGCGACGAAGTAACGCTCAACATCGCGCGCGCGGCCCTGTTCGCCGCGCTCATGGGCGCGTTCGCGTACGTCGCGTTTCCGTATCCACTCTCGCCAGCGCCGGTGACGTTGCAGGTTCTCGGTGTCTTCTTGGCGGGTCTGTTCCTCGGACCGGTTTGGGGTGCGGCAGCGATGGTTCTGTATCTGGTAGCCGGCGCGATCGGTGCACCGGTGTTTTCCGGAGGCAGTGCTGGTATCGGCGTACTGCTCGGTCCAACCGGTGGTTATCTGTTTTCGTATCCGCTCGCAGCACTCATCGCAGGTGTCATCGCGCATCGCGGGATCGGCATTCGATCACTCACGGAGGCGTCTGTCACTCGATTGATCGCCTCGATGACACTCGCGGTCGCGGTCATTTATGGCGTCGGTGTCCCGTTCATGTGGTGGAACCTCGACATGACGCTACAGACGGCTATCGTAACCGGAGCAGTCGTGTTCATCCCTGCAGAGGCGGCGAAGATGGCGGCAGCGATCGGAATCATCCGAAGTGACGCGATTCGGGCCGAATGATCGTCGTAGAAGACCTCGTTCACAAACGGGGCGATACGATCGCACTCGACGGCGTCTCGCTTCGAATCGATGATGGCGAGTTCGTGATTCTTGCCGGGGCAAACGGCTCCGGTAAGACGACGCTCGTTCGTCACTTCAACGGGCTTCTCGAACCGGATTCGGGATCCATCTCGATCAACGGCCACTCAGTTTCAGAGGATCCGGTCACCGCGCGCACGGCTGTTGGGATGGTCTTTCAAAACCCCCGCGATTGCTTCGTGGCGGCGACCGTCGAAGCAGATGTCGCGTTCGGTCCGGAAAACCTCGGATTGACCCGCGAGGAGATCGATCGGCGGGTCACCGATGCACTCGAAGCTGTCGAGATGACCTCCCATCGGAACCGGCGCATCGATCAGCTCTCGGGCGGAGAGCAGGCGCGGATCGCGATCGCGGGCGCGCTCGCGATGGAACCGACACACCTCGTGTTGGACGAACCGTTCACGGGTCTCGATTGGCCCTCTCGGCAAGCGGTGCTTGAGCGGCTTGACGCCTTATCAGCCGGCGGAACGAGCATCGTGATCGTGACGCACGATCTTCGAGAACTCTCCGAGAGAGCCGATCGAATCGTCGTGTTGTCAGATGGGCGGATCGCGCTTTCGGACACGCTCGATAACGCCACACCGAAACTCGCTTCGCTCGGCGTTCAACCGTGTTGAGATATGAACCGGGGAAGTCGATCGCTCACCGCCTCGACCCGCGATCGAAACTTCTCGTACAGGGTGGATTTGCCGCTGCCGCATTCGCCTATACGACGCCACGGGGACTCGTAATACTTACTCTCCTCGCGCTTTGTGTGCTCGCTCTTTCCCGCACTGCTCCACACCGAGTGCTGTGGGAGTTCCGATTCGTCTTTCCGTTTCTTCTCGCAGCGCCCGTGCTTGAAGGAATTTCGTTGGATGGGTTCGTCATTTCGGACGCGACTTCGCCTGCGCTCGCCAGCTATCGAGTGCTACTCGTGTTACTCGTGGCCGGCGCGTATATCCGGACGACTTCCGTTCGCGATTCTCGCGCAGCCATTCAACGGAGTGTCCCCGGACGACCCGGCCAGTTCCTCGGGATGGGCGTCGGATTCGTCTTCCGGTTCCTTCCGGTCTTACGCGCCGACATCGGTCGAATCCGTGACGGTTACCGATCGAGGCTCGGCACAGAGCGGTCCGTTCCAGTCCGCATGCGAATCCTGCTCATTGCGTCGTTAAACCGGGCGTTCGAACGGGCCGATCGGTTTTCTCTCGCGTTACGAGCCCGCTGCTTTTCGTGGAATCCGACCCTTCCAACGCTTCGCTTTTCGCGGATCGATGTGCCTGCAATCGGTTTCGGATTGGTTCTTTTTTTGGCTGCGGTCTACGGCTTCGTGTAACGGTGTTTCATTCGAACGGTATCGTCGTCCCCGGCTGTGTAACAAAACTTAAGCGCGTTGGATCCGCCGTTATCATATGCTTCCGGTGGTTCCGATACAGGCGACCGATGACGTTACTCGCCAGACGTTTTGGCTGATTTCAAACTTTGAGAAGGTTCTCTTTTATTTCCTCGCGACGGTGACGGTTTTCGTCTTCGCCTACGGTACGTATCGGCGGTTCGATCGCTATGCCGATGGAGACGAAGATTGGTTCGACCGACTCGACGGACTCCCCGATCGAATCGTCTCCGCGGCGAAGATCGTCGCCTCGAACGAGAAACAGTTCAACCGCGATCTCGTCGGTGGATTGATGCACGCGTTTATCCTCTGGGGGTTTCTCACGCTTCTCATCGCGACGATCATCCTCTTTATCGATGAGTGGTATCGCGTATTCACGATCGCTATGGGCGACCGACAGTCGTTTTGGGTTGGTGACTTTTATCTTTCCTATCAACTCGTGACTGACGCGCTCGGGCTTCTCTTCGTGGTTGGCGTTTCGATCGCGCTGTGGCGGCGATACGTCGTTCGAACCGAACGTCTGTGGGGAAAACACACGAACTGGGAAGACGCGTTTCTCATCTGGTCGTTGTTCCTCCTCGGGGTCGGCGGGTTCCTGTTGGAGGGGCTTCGGATTCTCGGTGCCGGTGAGCCGATTGTCACCGTCGAACCGGTGAGTTTCGTTGGAACGGCGACCGCCCTCGGGCTCGCTGCGATCGGGATGGATGCCGCCGCTGCGGCTGCGGTTTATCCACTGGCGTGGTGGTCACACGCACTACTGGCGTTTTTCTTCATCGCCGCGATCCCGTACGCGAAGCCGTTCCACATGATCTCATCGTTCGCGAACGTCGTCACGCGAGACGAAAAAGCCGGCGTGCGCCTTCCGGGTATCCCATCGGACCTCGATGCGACTAACGCTGAATCGATCGATGACTTCTCGTGGAAAGAGCTGCTCGATCAGGACGCCTGTACGAAATGCGGACGCTGTTCGTCGGTATGCCCCGCGAAAGCGTCCGGTCGACCGCTCGATCCGCGAGACGTCATCCTCGATCTCAAATCCTACCGCGAATCGCTCGAACGCGAAGGCGGTGAAACGAAAGAGATCATCGCTGACGGTGGCGGCGTTATCAATGCCTCGACGATGGAGTCGTGTATGGCCTGTATGGCCTGTATGGACGCGTGTCCGGTCGAGATCGAGCACCTCAAAAGCTTCACCCGGCTGAACCGCCAGCTCACCGATCAAGGCGATATTCAGCCGAGCATGCAGGACGTCTTCCAGAACGTGATGATGAAAGGAAACACGTTCGGCGACTCGCCTAATGCTCGTGGGAACTGGACGGAGGATCTCGAATTCGATGTCGCGGACGCGAGAGAGACCGAGGTGGAGTATCTCTGGTACGTCGGCGATTATCCGAGCTACGATGATCGGAACAAGAAAGTCGCCCGATCGCTCGCGAAGATATTCGAACACGCCGACTGTGAGGTCGGGATCCTGTACGACGAAGAGGTCTACGACGGCAATGACATTCGTCGAGTCGGCGAGGAGTTCCTCTACATCGAGCAGGCGGGAACGCTCATCGACTCCTTCGA
>SKKJ01000210.1 GCA_007121575.1 Natronomonas sp. | reverse complement strand
AGCTGACGAAGCTTCTTCGCGGCGATCACGTCAACAGCGATGCGGTCGCCGACGCCGAGATCGCCCTCGCGCACAACGCAGGCGGAACGGTTGCCAGTTGCGTTGTCACCGTCCTCGAGGTGATACAATGACCGAACCGGTTCGCGATAACGGGTACGACGACTTTCTCGACGCACTCGCTTCGGGCGAGCCGTACTATCTCGAAAGTCCGAGCGGGAACGGGTGGTTGCCGCCGCGAGAGATCGATCCGGAGACTGGCGAGCGTGGACTCACGGAAGCACCGCTTCCCGAGACGGGCGAAATTCTGACCTCGACCATCACGCACGTCGCTGGGCCGGCGTTCGCCGACGATGCGCCGTTCGTCGTTGCCATCGCCGAATTCGGTCCGGTTCGAATCACCGGACAGGTCCGCGGGATCGCTCACGAAGATGTCGAGATCGGCCAAGCCGTCACCATCGATGTCGGAACGAACGAAAGCGGTGAGCGTCTCGTTATTTTCGAACCGGCGTAACTGGCCGACGCGAGAGATCATCGCTCAGCTCGCGTCGCTCTGTGCCTTTTCTCGTGAACACGTCGCCGTCCGAACTGGCTGTTCGTCGAACAGCCGCCATTCGTACGCAAGATATGCTGTGATAAACCCGAGTGCATAGCCGAGAAAGTGTGTATAGACGTTGGTTACCGTTCCGGTCGTCGCATCCGGCGTTGTAAATCCGATCGAAAGAAACAGTACCCAAAGCGCGGTTCCAAACACGAGCGGAATCGCTGCGGGGCCGTTCGAAGCAATGCGTTCAAAACGGCTCATCCGTGTAACTCGCCTCGAACGAGACGCGTTCGCAGGTCTCTCAGATATGGCGTGTAACAGGAACGACACGGTGAGGATACCGAGTGCGACGACCAGCGCGATCCACACCGTGATACCGAAAAAACGCTCGTTTGGAAGCACGACCGCCGCGATATAGCTCACGGACAGGACGAATGCCAACAGCAGTATCTTGGTGTCAAGGGAATATCTCCATTGACGCTCGATGTACGTCGTGAGAACGATCGGGAGAAATCCGACGAACGCCATATTCATACCCGAAAAGCCGTATGTGATACTGTTTCGAGGGATCGACAGGTTCAACATCGACAGTGCGATCGGAAACGCGATCAGGATCGTCGCACAGATCTTGACGAACGCTCGTCGTCTGTTCGCCTCAACTGAGATCACGTAGACGGTGCCGGATACGAGAACGAACGCGGTAAGGTTCCCGATGAAGTGACGTACTGAAAAATGGACGAAATGGGCGGTGTACGCCGTGAGTAGTGTCGGTTCGGTATACTCAAAGACAAGGGCGCGTTGGATCGATGCCGGAAACAAATACACGCCGATAAGGACGACGATCACGGTCGTGATCACTCCGATATCGAGCAACCAATGACCACGCTTGTCTTCTGACCGTTCTACGACCGTGTTCACCCTCACGGACGTTCATTCCCTATGTAAGGACTAAACAGTCATTTCGATTACAGCAATAGAATCGACCGTCGTAACGCAGTCTCACACGCATCGTACGTTCGTGATCTCGAATCTAGCTCCGCCGGTTTCGCTTTCCGTCGCTTCGATCTGCCAGCCGTGTGCATCGACGATCTCTTTGACGATCGCGAGTCCGAACCCGTTTCCGTCTGGTGCTAAGGAAAATCCTGCTTCGAAGATCTCTTCGTGTTTTCCGTCGGGAATGCCCGGTCCATCATCTTCGATATAGAACCCATCCGGCTCGATTTCGCCGATGTGCACCATTACGTCTTCCCCGCCGTGATCGACCGCGTTCGCAAAGAGATTCTCTAGTACGTGTCTGAGCCGCTCTTGATCCGCTTTAATCGTCTTGTCGGTGGTGACTCGAAGCGTCGTTCGCGGCGATGTGACCGTCTGGAAGCAGTGTTCTGCGAGCTCTCTGATATCGACCGGTCTCGTCTCATCGACGACTCGCCCCTCCCGAGCCAGCGCCAGCGTCGCGTCGATAATCTCTTCCATTCGATCTAACGCGTTTCCGATTCGTGGAAGGTGCTCGCTGTCACACTCGTCCATCGCCATGTCGAGTCTGGCGTCGGCGATCGTGATCGGCGTTTGGAGATCGTGGCTGACGATTCGAGCGAACTGTTCGAGCCGTTCGCTTTTCTGTTCGAGCTCACGCTCGCGCTGTTTTCGGTCCGTAACGTCCCGAGAATTGATAATATATCCACCCTCGTGATACTTCTTCCCCGCGCTGGTGATCGATTCGACCCAGGCCCACGATCCGTCCGCGTGTTTGATCCGATACTCTTGGGTCACTCGTCCCTCTTCATCTCCCCGAAACGCCTTCGAAAGAGTTGACGAAACGCGGTCTTTATCGGCCGGATGGACGTACTCGATCGCTTTCTCGCCGGTCAACTCCTCTTGTCCGTATCCGAGAACGTGTTCGATCGCCGGGCTCATATATTGGATCGTCCCGTTCTTATCGATCGCCGTGATTATATCGGGAGAGTGTTTCACGAACGATTGGAACCGATCCTTTACCCGTTTCAGTTCACGCTTTTTGCGCTCGAGTTCTTGCTCCGCCCAGTACTGCTCGATGGCGTTCATGATCCGGTTCGCGAGCAGCGAGTAGTGTTCGGTCCCCTGCTGTTTTTGCAGGTAGTCCGTGACACCGGCGGAGATCGCCTCGCTCGCGATATCTTCGCTTCCTCGCCCGGTCAACAACAAAAACGGAAGATCCGGATCGCTCCCCCGGATCGACTGTAAGAACTCCAACCCGTTCGTATTCGGCATCGAGTAATCCGAGACGACACAGTCGATGTCCTCGGTTCGAACGATTTCGAGGCCGGCCGCAGCGCTGTTGGCAGTCTGCACGATCAGATTTTCGGCCTCCCGTTCGAGCATCGTCGCGATCATCTCCGCGAAGGAGAGATCGTCATCGACGTATAGAACGTGCGCAGGCTGATTTATTGGTTCCATTCACGACTCTCCAGTACGACCCGCTTTCGCTCCCCCATCCCATTCAGATTATCTGTGGAATCATATATAAATTACCGTACGTTTATACGAAACAAACCGAATACGAGCGCCGACCGCTTCGTGGCCGATCGATCGAGATCAGTTCGTGATCGCGTATGTATCAGTCGGCCCTTTCGTCCGGAGACACACGCTTTGCCAGCACGTCTCGTTCGGCGCTCCGCCCTTTCGAATTGGTCACCTTGAGACGGATCGTATAGGTCTCATCGGACTCGATCGCGACACCGGGTGGAGCCGACAGCGTTTCAGGACCGGCCGTATAGCTAGCTCGACCGGAGACATCGAGTCGTTTCTGCATCACTGTCTCGCCCTCGTCGTCGACGACACCGATGGTAACGCTATCGAGATCCCCGTGCGTGTCTTCGACGGCCAGGTCGGCGATGGAGAACCGCCTCGCTGTGACATCGACCATCGGCTCGTTAAGCACGGTGATACGCGGACCTCGTCGCCTGTTTATCGCGAACAGTTTCCATGGGAACCGCCGGTAGCCGACCGCGAGCGCGAGTCCGATTCCCGAGAGGATGCCGATCTGGACGAGCAACTCGAGATCGACGCCGATCGAATCGGCGACGATATGCGCTAGAGATCCAACACCGACCGTGTGTTCCGTCTCGGATTCGGCACCGAACTCATCGATCACGTGGAGTCGGATCTCGTGATTTCCGTCCGCCAGCGTGTATGTCACTTCCTCGCCGGTCATCTCGGTGCCGTCTTCGAACGTCCACGTCACCTCTGTCTCGCCGATCTCGTTTTCGACGTTCGCCGCGAGCGTCGCCTCATCGCCGTCTCGGTCGACGACTTCGATCGTCGCTTGGGGCACATCGTTCGCCAACACTTGATACGTCGCTGTATTCGAGCGGCCGAACGCGTCGGTGACTGTCAGTCCGACTTCGTACAGCCCCGGTTCTTCGAAGGTGTGGGTGAGCACTTGTCCGTCGGCCGTGCTGCCGTCCGGAAGCGTCCACTCGTATCGAACGTCCGGATCGGCGAAGACACCGAATATCGAGAATCCAGGCGTTTCGGTGGCGAGGATGACGTACTCGTCGGTGATGTCGAGCACTTCGGTCGAGAGCAGCTCCCAACCGCCATCGGTCCGATGTCCGATCGACGCCGCTTCTGGATCCGATTCACCGAACCGGTCTCGATCGACTCGAAGCTGAATCGCAGCCGGTCGATCTCGCCGATCCGACGGAACGTCGATGTTTACCGCCCCGATCATTCGCTCGCGGTTCGTGATCGCCTCACCGGAACTGAGTTTCGATCGCTCGCCGGTCAGCTCCACGGTCTCGCCGGCGATCATGATCCGGCTGTGTTCGGCCGACAGCGTCGTCGGCTGTCCGCCGATCATAACCGTCCGGTCTTCTTCGAGCGCTTGCCCGTGGTCGTCCCGCGGGAAGATGAGCGCTTGTGGTAACGCATCCGCCGTCGCCCGGTCCAACTCGAGTATCTCATCGACGGAGACTTCGCTCACGTCGAAGCCGGAGTCGTCTTCGACGCCGAAATCGACAGCCGCTTGAATCGGCCCGGGAATCTCCTCATCGCCCTCCGGGAAGTCGGTCGGCTCGCTCGGCGATGGTGGACCAGCGGGTCCGCCTGGTGTTTCTCCGGGGTCTTCACCCGGCTCGCTCGGACCCTCTCCCGGCCCGTCTTGTGACGGTGCCGTCACGGTGAACTGTGAGAACCCGGGCGTTTCGAGTTCGTAGAGGTAGTGTGAGTCCGTCTCCTCTATGAGTTCGGCCTGTTCGCTCAGATCGGTCCATCCATCGCCGTTCCAGCGGTGTAAGACGACCTCATCCGGACTAACGCCGGACGGTATCCGATCTTTGCGTACCTGGTACCGGAGCCCCGTGTCGCTGAACGTCTCATCGGCATCCGTCTCGAGATGGTCCAATGTGATGTTTTGGATCATCTCGTATCCCTCCATCTCGATCGGATCCACGTCGCTGCGGAGGTTGTTGTGCCGAACGTTCATCTCAAAGCGCTCCTCGCCGAGCGCGTTGAACTGCAGCTGTCGGAATCCAATCGACTCTCGATCGATCGTCGGCGTCCAGATATCGACCTCGTAATCGTCGTTCGGGACGAGGTTTCGACCCTCGACGTTTACCGTCGGATTGCCGATCTCTTGGACGACGATGTGCGCTCTAGTGTTCGAAAGCCAGACTTTGATCACCGGCTGGTTGCTCGCATCGCTGAGGATCTCCAGCTGGGCGTTCTTGTTGCCCGCATCGAGCGGCTCGAATCCGATCTCGATCTCGTGGCTCTCACCCGGTGCGAGCGAGATCGGCGCGCCACCGCGGTTGACGAAGAACGAATCGATATCACCGCTGACGATATCCGTCGCGTTGATCTCCAGATCGGCCGGCGAGTTCTGCTTGTTCCGAACGGTGACGTTCATAAATACGGTCTCGCCCGGAGCGACCGTTCCGAAATCGACCGTTCGCTGATCGATCCCGATCTCAGCGCCGACCGCGGGACCGGAAACCGATATCGTCGACGTTGGAGTTTCCGGGTCATTGCTCTCGATAGACAGCGTCGCGCTCTGTTCGCCATCTGACTGCGGTTCGAAGACGACGGTAACGGTCTCCGTTTCGCCCGGCGCGATAGATGTCGGGGCGGTGTCGGTCTCGATCCGGAAGTGATCGACCTCCGAATCGTGATCGGTGAGATCGATATCCTCGAGTTCCAGCGGCTCATTGCCGCTGTTTCTGATCTCGAACGATCGTTCTTCGGTGCTGCCGAGACCGACCGTCGGGAACCGAACCGAGTCGCGGTCGAACCGAATTCGCGGCGCTTCGCCAGTTCCGCGTAGCGAGACCGTCGCCGTCGCGTCCTCGGAGACGATCCGGAGATTCGCGGTCCTATCGCCGGCCACCGTCGGCGAGAACGCCACGGTGATCTCGTGGGTTTCGCCCGCGCCGAGCGTTTCGATCCCGTCACCGTCGAGGATCTCGAATAGATCGGCGTCGGACCCGGCCAGTTCGAGATCCGTGATATCGATCTCGCCGTCGCCGGTGTTTCGAATACGCACTGTCCGTTGTCCGGTTTCGCCAGCCGAGACGCCGCCGAAATCGACCACCGAATCGACCGGTTCGAGATCGCCCGCGAGCCCGGTTCCGCCCAGCGATACCGAATCGAGCGCCGTCGGATTGTTGCTGTCGAACCGGAGCGTGGCCGTCTCCTCGCCGTCCGTCGACGGTGCGAACGCGACTTCGATCGAGCGCTCGTCTCCCGGATCGACGGTTAGCTCACCGTCGGCCGCGGAGCCCGTGAGTTCGAACGCTCCGGAGCCCTCGATTCGGATATCGCTCAGATCGAGCGGCGTCGTTCCGGTGTTGTTGACGATCACCGTCTCGGTGTTCGACGACCCGACTCCGACCTCGCCGAACTCGAGCGAATCGGTCGAGAGCGATCCGTCCGGGCTTCTGACGAGGACCTCCACCGACGCCGTCGCCTCGTTCCCGCTCGTGTCGGTCACCGTGAGCGTCACCGTGTATCGCCCCGACTCGGCGTAGGTGTGTGAGACGACGTCACCTTGGCCGGTTTCACCGTCGCCGAACTCCCACTCGAAGCTCTCGATTGCGACGTCGTCTTCGGTGCCGGATGCGTCGAACTCGATCGAATCGCCCAACTCGACGGCGTCGTCCGTGACGAGATCGATTATCGGCGGCGTATCGTCTTCGACCTCTATCGCGATCGTATCGGTATCCGTCTGACCGGTTTCTGGATCGGTCATCCTCAACGCGATCTCTCGCTCGCCGGGCTCGGACAGCACCGCCGTGGCGTTTTCGCCCGTCGCGAACGCTTCGCCGTCGAGCGTCCACTCGAACGTCGGCGTCACGTCCGGCGGCGTGATCGATCGGGTCGCCCAGAGGTCGACGGTCGTACCGACACTCACCGAGTAGCTGCTCGCCGACGCCTGCGCCGTGAACGTCGGGTTCACGTCGATCGTCGCCGTTCGTTCTTCGTCCTCGCTGCGAACCGCGATTTCGACAGTTCCCTCATCGCCTTCCTGCGGCGTCCACCGCAGCGAGATCGTCGTCGATTCGCCGGTGTCGAGTTCGACCGTTCGCGAGTCGACGACTTCGCCGTCGACGATCACTTCGATCATCTGGGTGTCAAGGCCCTGCCCGACGTTTTCGATAGTCGCGTCGATGATGGCCTGTTCGCCGACGTCGACCGTCTCGGGGATCTCGTCGATCTGCACTTCGAAGTACGGCTCCTCGGCCGGTTCGACGGTGACGTTGCGCTCGTCTCGCGAGTCGTCGGTCTCGATGGCGATCGGCTGCGTTCCGATGTCGTCCGCACTCGT
>SKKJ01000298.1 GCA_007121575.1 Natronomonas sp. | reverse complement strand
TCGAGTCGAACGCCGTGAACGAGCTATCGTTGATCAACGAGAGAATCCCGCCGTCGTCGGGCTGCGCCCGACTGCTTGAGGGATCTTCGATCCCTCTCCGTTCACGGCGGGCGAGGATGTCACTTTGACTCGGTCGTCGCAGGAACGACGAAGACGGGGACCGGCGACTGTCGTATCACGTTGTCGGTGACGCTTCCCAGTAGTGTCCGGCGTACGAAATATCTAGTAAGAGTACCGACACTACTCGTTTTTCGGAAGTCGAAAGACGAGAAGGAGGTTGATACCGAGAACCCCCGCTAGAATCCAGAATCCTTCGTCGAACAGTCCGCTATCGGCGATCGCACCGAAGATGAACGGGCTCGTCGCACCGATCGTCATGTAAACCGTTCGGGTCAGTCCCAGACACGTCCCCTGTATATCGTTCGGCAGCTGTGCGGTTAGATACGGTAACAACACCGCGATGTTGCCGAGCATGAAGCTCAAAACGACGGTGATTCCCACCAACGGCCAGATCCCTTCGAGCGTCGGTAACACGAGTAACCCGGAGATGACGATCACGAACAAAACGGGGAGCGTCCGACGCAGGCCGAACCGGTCGTACGCAGCACCGGTTGCCGGCTGAATGCCGATACCGAGCGCGAAAAAGAGACCGAAAAGCGAGGCGGCAACCGTCGGCGATAACCCCTTTTGCTCGATCAGGTACGTCGGATAGAAGCCGGTGAACGCTTGCCAGACGCCGAACGCGAGGGTCAAAACCAGCGCCGTCAACACGACTTTCGGGCGGCGTATCTCGCTGATGACTTCGCGCATCAGTTCGCTCGAGATCCCGTCGACTGATCCATCGCCGGCTGAGAGATCCGACGGGAGGGCGACCCACAACAGCACGGTCACGAGAAGGAAGATCGGGATGGTGAACCCGAAGCCGAGTTGCCACGCGGTCGCGGCGGTGATTGCCCCCGCGACGGCGGGCAACAACGCGTTGCCGATCTGTCCCGCCGCCAGCGTAACGCCGATCGCGGTTCCGTCGTTTTCCGGATATAACGCCGCCGCCGCCGTGAACCGTGCCACGCCGTATAACGCCGTTCCCAGACCGAACAGCGCCGTTGCGACGAAGAGGACAACCACCGAGTTCGAGAACACGAAAAACGTGAGTAGCACGGCGGCGATCACCGTGCTCGCGATGAGGACGTCCCGTTCGCCCAGTCGGTCCGTGAGCAGCCCACCCGGGAGCTGTCCGAGCGCGTAGGCGACCCACAACACCGTGATGAGAAAGCCACCGAGCGTGAGGCTCATCCCGTAGGTATCACGCAGCGCGGGCAACAGCGCCGGATACACCATGCGCACGCCGAGCGAGAGGAACCACCCGGCGGAGACAGCGAGGAGCGCGGGACCTCGCCCATCGCTCCACATCGTCTCGAACGTCTCGTTCAGCGTCCCACCGAAACTCACCGTCGTTCAATCACCGTTCGGAGGTTTCATCGAGCGGTGTGATAAATACTCTCACTCTCGTTCGCGCCGTGTCGATCCGATGGACGGGTGTATTCTCTACTGTTGTTTGGCTGACGTTCCCGCCGGCTCTGAAATCGCGTACGGCTGTCCACAGCCGTGGATTTCGAGGGTACACGCCGGACAGACGGTATGCTTTCTCCGACGATGCGACACTGATTGGCGCTGCCGTTCGGGGTCGGCCGCGAGACGTTCCCGCAGCGGTTCCGGGAGTTCAGCGAACTCAATGAGCTCGTCGCCGCAGAGCGGACACTCCATACGGAGACGATACTCCCGGAAAATAAAGAAACTGCGTTGATCCGGTGGACGGCTGAACCGAAACGTGCTTCGCGGCGAGGTCCGTTATACGATCTTCTCGTCGCCGTCCCATTCGGCGGAGTTGTCCTGCGGTTCGTATCCGAGCACTTCTTTCGCGCGCGCTAACGAGTAGTACTTTCGGTCGTTATCGGAGATTCCGTAGACGATCTCGTACTCGTACTCGGCTTCGAGTGCACAGGCGTGAATCTGTGCACAATCTCGGTATGACAGCCACATCGCCTGGCCGCGTTCGTAGTCGATCGGCGGGTGTTCTCGAGTGAGGTTGCCGATCCGGATGTTACAGACGTCGATTCCGTACTCGTCGTGGTAGTACCGACCGATGATCTCGCCGGTCGCCTTCGAGATCCCGTAGTGATTGCCGGGGCGAGGGAGCTCGGTTCCATCGAGCATGAAATCGTCGTCCACCCGGTAGAGATTCGGCTTTCGGTCCGTTTCGAAGTGTCCGACGGCGTGATTCGACGAGGCGAACACGAACTTTTCCACGTCAGCTTCAATAGCCGCGTCATACAGCACTTTCGTCCCGTGGATGTTGTTTTCGAGTACGGAATCCCACGGCGCATCACGACGTGGATCACCGGCGAGATGAATGATCGCACCGACGTCTTCGCAGGCTTCAGCGACGAGGCTCTCGTCGGTGACGTCGCCGACGAGATACGGATGGTCTGGTTCGAACGGCGGCGGGTTGTGAAAGAGATACCGCCAGTCGTACTCGTCAGCCAATCCCTCTCGGATGGCTGTCCCGACGGATCCCTTCGCACCGGTGAGAAGCACGGTGTCGTCCATTTGCGTATCGAAAGGTAGCAGTCAGGTAAGAAACGTGCGGTTCCGATCCCGTTATCGCCAGTGTTTGAAGATGAGCCGTTTGATGTCGTCCTTCGTGCGGACGGCCTCCGTCGATCCGTCCGGGAGGTCGACTTCGTACGGTTCGTCCCCGTCCGCCTCGCGCCACCGATCGTCGTGCGCATCCAGGAGATTCATCGCCTGCTGAAGTGTGCTCTCGGGTGAGTCGCCATCGCGAGGCTCGGTCGTCTTTGATCCGCTCGCTTCATCGGCCGTCTCGTTTTTCATCTCCTTTTCGGCTACGCGTTCGGTTTCCGTTGTCGCGATCGCTTCGGTGGCTGCGGCGACGATATCGACCGCCTGTTCTTCACCGATCCCCTTGAGCTCGGTCAGCGAACGTGGATTCGACGAGGCGACATCCTCGACGGTCCGAAAGCCGGCGATCGCGAGCGCCTCTGCGGTCGCCTCGCCGACGCCGTCCAGCGCGGTTAACCCCTCAATATCCGCGGGCGAACGCTGACCTTCGGCCGCGTCCGGAGGGGTGTACGTATCTAGCAGATACTGTACCGTATCGGTCATTCGCATCGTTCCGTACTCACCGACGTAGGCCGATTCGAGCTCTGCGCGTATCGACTCGAGCGCTTCCAGTTGCGATTCGGAGACGGACAGATCGGGCATATCCGGAGTGGGAACGGGCGTCGCTAATAAGGTATCGACGAGCCGATACCACTTTAATGAAAGTGAATTTGTAATAGCTACACTTTTATTTAGTTGGTAGCTCCTCTTGCATATGCAACGTTGGTCAGTAATCCTTCTCGCGGGAGTTCTCACATGTGCGTTCCTGATCGCTCCCGTTGCGGGGGTTTCGCCTGCGAACGAATCCTCCGCTCAGTACGAGTGTGCGTTTCCATTTGAGACGACGGACGGGACTAACACTACGGTATCTGTCCCCGAAGAGCCCGAACGAATCGTCACACTGAATCCAAGCGCCGCACAGATCATGTGGGAGATCGGCGCCGAAGAGAACGTCGTCGGGCTCACGAAACACGCGATGAACCTCGAAGGTGCCGACGAACGGACGAACATTTCGACTGCCGATGAGACGATCAACCCCGAGGCGGTCGTCGAACTCGAACCCGATCTCGTCCTCGCTCCGAGTTCGCAGATGGTCACCGAAGAGCTCGTCGAGACCCTTCGCCGCGCCGGCGTAACCGTCTACTACTATCCCTCGGCGGAGTCGATCGATGACGTCCGAGAGCGGACGCTCCTCACCGGACAGCTCGTCGGCGAGTGCGAGGGTGCCGAAGAGACCGTCGAGTGGATGAACCACGAGCTGGCGATCGTCGAAGAGACGATCGCCGGACAGGACCGACCGGATGTCCTCTATACGTTCTTCGGGTTCACCGCCGGCTCCGAGACGTTCATTCACGAACTCATCGAAACGAGCGGTGCCACGAACATCGCGGCCGAGGTCGGCATTCCGGAGTACCAACAGGTCAACGAAGAGATGGTCATCGAGGAAAACCCCGACTGGATCGTTCTCAACACCAACTCACCCGAGGTCCCCGATAGTCCGGCGTACGCCGAAACGACCGCAATCCGAGAGAACCAAACGGTCGTCATTGACGTCAATCACTTGAACCGTCCGGGACCACGAGTCATTCACGCCATCACCGAACTAGCCGAGACGTTCCATCCGGACGCCTACGCTGCGGCCCAGGCTTCGGCTGAAGAAGACGAATCCGACGCGAGTTCCGCTGATACGGACGATTCGAACACGGAGTCTTCAGACACGGACACCGAGGCAGGTACTGATTCGGAGTCGTCCGAGTCGACCGCCACTGATGTCGAATCCCCAGAGGAGCAACCCGGATTCGGCGCGCTCACGGCGCTCGTCGCGCTCGTTGTCGGTTCGCTCGCAGCGAAACGACAAAGTGCTCGCTCCGGCGAACGATAAGGTATGAACGTCATCTCCACGTCACCGTCTTCGACCGAAATCCTGTACGCCCTCGGCGTCGAACCGGTCGCCGTTTCACACGCCTGCGATCACCCGCCCGCGGTAGACGCGCTTCCCGCGATCGACGTCTCGAAAGTCGATGCGGAGGCGAGCGCGGATCGACACGAACAGGTCCGCGCGGCGACGGCCGACGGACACCTCTATCAGATGGATGCCGAGACGATCGATGCGGTCGAACCGGATCTGATCGTAACGCAGGGTGTCTGTGGCGTCTGTGCGGTCGACGACGTGCTGGTCGGTGAAACGCTCGACTCGCTGGAGGCCGATCCCGAAGTCGTCGCACTCGATGCGAACTACCTCGACGACGTGTTCGAATGCATCCGAACCGTTGGAACGGCGACCGGGAGAGAGGCGCGCGCGGAGTCGCTGATCCACGACCTTCAAGCCCGCGTCGACGCAGTCGAAAAACGGCTCGAAGCCACGAACCGGCCACGGGTTGCGGTCCTCGAATGGATGGATCCCGTTCGACCCGCCGGGAGTTGGGTTCCAGATGTCGTCGAGGCGGCCGGTGGTCACTATGGGTTATGTGCTCCCGGGAACCGCTCAAAGCCCGCTGACTGGGAGGACATCTGCGAGTATGACCCCGAGGTTCTCGTCGTCGCACCGTGCGGGTTCGACGCTGATAGAACACGTCGGCAGTTCGATGAATTGGCCGACAGACCCGGGTGGGACGCGTTGAGTGCCGTCCGAAACGATCGGGTGTACATTCTCGACGGGAGCGCGTATCTGACCCGGTGGACGCCGCGGATCGTCGATGCGGTCGAACGACTTGCAGCACTTTGCCACCCCGAGAGATGCGGTCCTCCACCAGCCGATGTCGTCACGCCGTAGTCCGAATCGGCCGTCCAACCGTCCGATCTAGCGTAAAACGAGGGCTTAATCGCACCGGAGACGTGTTGTTTCGTATGGACGATACGCCGGCAGATACGAATCTCACGGCCGATGCCGAAACGGCATCCGACGCACGAGCTGACCGAGGTGATTCTCCCGGCTCCGGTTTTATCGATATCCGAAGTGCGCTCGTCGGTCTCGGTTTTATCTGGTTGACCGCGTTCGCGGCCTTCACCGTGGTTCTCACCGTCGTTTACGGATTGACCGTCTCTGTCGAATATCTCCTCGTGAGCGTCGGTGCGGGCATCGTCGCCGCGGTCGCTGGACGCGCTGCGCTTCGGACGTTCGGATTCAGGTAACGTCTTCTCAGGAAAATATCCGATTTCACCCGCTGTATCGTTCGAAACACCGATATTACGGTTTCAATCACCGATACAGTTATATATTATACAATGATTTATAATGATGTATGTCTCGGTCGGTTCTCATCCCGATGGATGACTCACCGCCGTCGAAAGCCGCACTCGAGCATGCGCTGAAAACGTATCCCGACGCGAAACTCACCGTTCTGTACGTAATCAACACCACGAGTTCGGTCGGGTATGGCGATCTCTTCCCGGTCACCGTCCAAAGCGAGTACGGCGAACGCCGTGCCGAACAGCTGTTTGAAGACGTCGAACAGCTCGCAACCCAACACGATGTCGAGCTTGAAACGGTGACGGAACGGGGTATCCCGACCCGAACGATCGCCGAGTATATCAACCAAAACGCGTTCGATCACGTCGTGATGGGGAGTCATTGCCGGACGGGATTCAATCGCCTCTTTCTCGGCAGTGTCGCCGAACGAGTCGTCCGTCGGGCATCCGTCCCCGTTACGATCGTTCCCTGAGGTTTCTGAACGACTTTTCTGACTCAATACTCCACGGTCTCACCGATCTCGGGAACCATGACATCGGCCGACGAGACGGCGCCGACGAAGTCGTTCGGGTCCTGTTCGAGGAACGGGAACGTGTCGTAGTGCTGTGGGATCGCGGCGTCCACACCGAGCCAATCGACGGCGATGCCCGCCGTTTCGGGCCCCATCGTGTGCCGGTCACCGATCGGTACCAGCGCGATATCCGGCGCGTAGACGTCTCGGATTACGGTCTTCATATCGCCGAACAAGCCCGTGTCCCCGGCGTCGTACAGCGCCGTCTCGCCGTCGTCAATGATGAACCCACAGGGCGTCCCCATGTAATAATCGTAGCTCCCATCGAGGGGCGCGCCGGACGAGTGAAACGCCTTCGTCATCGTGAAGGTAACGTCGTCGTGTTCGTAGCTACCGCTGATGTTCATCCCGATCGTTTCGTCGTGGCCTTTCTGTGCGAGATACTCCGTCGTTTCCGGCTGTCCGACGACGGTGACACCGTCGAAACGGTGCGCATCCGCGACGTGGTCACCGTGTCCGTGTGATAACGCGATCACATCGGGATCGAAATCGTCCGGAGTGACGTCGTTCATCGGATTTCCGTCCATCCACGGATCGATCAGGACGGTCGTGCCTGCTGCCGATTCGAGCTCGAAGAACGACTGTCCGTACCAAGTGATCTGCATGGTGTCTGATCGTGCGCCCGGCACGACATTAAATCTGATCGTACAGCCGACCGAAATCACTCTGTTCAGCTGTCGTCGTCCATTCGCACGGTGAGTACCGGCACGTCTGCGGTTCGGACGATCCGCTCAGTGACGCTGCCGAGTAAGTATCGATCGAGCCCGCTCCGGCCGTGCGTTCCCATCACGATGAGATTGATTCCGTGTTCATCGACGTACGTGTTGATCCCGTGGTGTGGCGTCCCTTTTTCTACCGCCGCTTGAATCGATACTCCAGCCTCATCAGCCTGCGCTCGGATCTCTTCGATCGCGTTTTCACCGATCTCTCGCAGGC
>SKKJ01000175.1 GCA_007121575.1 Natronomonas sp. | reverse complement strand
TCAAAGCCGAGCGTCATGTTCGTCGGTCGATTCCTCTCTGTGGTACTGCTCATTATTCAGTGATTAGTCGTCTGAGAACAAATAACATGGGCAGGTGGATACGTAAGTGATACGTAAACGTAGGGAATCGATTTACAACCACCTGTTACGAACCACAAACCATGACACGACAAACGATCACACACGAAGATGGGGCAATCTATGAGTTTCACCCGACCCTCGAACCCATCGCAACGGTCGAATCCGGAGCGAAGCTGACGATCGAAACCCGCGATAGTTTAGATGGCGCAGTTCAATCCGAATCGGATCGAATGGATTCGGTGCCTGAGGAAGTAAACGCCGCCACGGGACCGATCGCCGTGGAAGGGGCGAAACCGGGTGACGTATTGTGCGTCGAGATCGAATCGGTTCGAGTCGCAGAGCCACACGGCCGCGTGGTGACCATCGACGGTTTCGGATTGCTCGACGGACACGAAGGAATCGACTCGCCTCGAACTCGAATGACGCCGATCGAAGGGGAAGAGACGGACGAACCGTATCTCACGTTTGAAGGCTGTGAAATCCCGGTCGAGCCGGTTATCGGCACGATCGGCGTTGCACCCAAATCGGACCCGTATACGACGCTCGTCCCGCACGATCACGGCGGGAATCTCGATACGACCGATATCACCGGCGGAAACACCGTGTATTTTCCCGTCTTTCAGGAGGGTGCGATGCTCGCGATGGGCGATTCGAAGGCGGCGATGGCCGACGGTGAGATGTGCGGGACCGGCGCGGAAATCGCGACCGACATCGATGTCACCGTCGAGGTCATCGAAGACCCCGCGATCGAACTCGAACGACCGCTCATACGGACGGACGACGCGTGGAAGACGGTCGCGAGCGCCGAGACGCTCGAAAAGGCGTGTCAGATCGCGAACCGGGATCTGATCGAGTTATTGTCGGCCGAGCATTCCTTCGATTTCACGGACGCGTATATGTTTTCGAGTCTGGTCGGCGGCCTCGAGATCAGCCAAGTGGTCGATCCGCTCGTGACCGTCCGGAACGCGGTGCCGAAAGCGTATCTCTCCTCGCCGTTTTGAGGGAGTGACATTCAATCGATCTTTCCGATCGCTTCGGCCGCGTCGAGAATGCCCTGTGCGTGTTGGTAGTGAGCGATGTCGACCATCACACCGTCGAGATTCACCGCGCCTTTCCCTTCGATATCACCCTCGCCGAGCGCGTCGACGATTTCGCGCGCGTGCTCGATATCCGCCTCGCTCGGTCCGTAGACGTCGTTCGCCACGTCGATCTGGTTCGGATGGATGAGGAACTTTCCGTCGAAGCCGAGCGCGGCGGACGTTTTACAGTGCTCCTCGTAGCCGTCGGGATCGTCGAAATCCGCGTAGGGCCCGTCGATCGCGTCCAGATCGTTCGCCTTCGCCGCGTTCAAGATCCGGGATCGAACCGAATGCCACAGATCTCCGGGATACGCGAAGCCTCGGTCGCCAGCTGCGGACGGATGCGGGATGCCGATCGACGCCGAGTAATCACCGCTACCGAACAGCAGCGACTCCAGCCGATCGCTGGCCGAGGCGATCTCGCCGACGTTCTCGATTCCCTCGGCGGATTCGACGATCACGGAGATCCCCAACGGCTCTGCGACACCGGCCGCCGCTTCGACCTGCTCGAGCAGCGTTTCGACCACGTAGACGTCCTCACCGCTGCCGACTTTCGGAACCAAGAGCGTGTCGAGCTCGTCACCGACTTCTTCGACGAGCGTGACGACGTCCTGATAGAAGTACTTCGTCGCGAGCCCGTTGACTCTAACCGAGAGCGTCTTATCGCCCCAGTCATCTTCGCGGGCGGAGGTTACCACGTTCACCCGTGCGCCAGGTTTCTCTTCGGGGATAACCGCGTCCTCCAAATCAAGCGCGATCTCGTCAGCCGCGCTGGCGGCGGCTTTTTCGATCATATGTCGGTCGCTCGCGGGTGTCGAGAGGAAACTTCGTCTCAATCGCATGATACCGTGGCGTACTCTGAGCCCGCGGTTATATCTTCGGATAGGTGGGTCGAATTGTCACGATATATGCGATCGATGCACAGGGTGAAAGTGCGAAGCGTTAACTTCCGACCTCCAGTAATTCGGATATGTCAAACGGTTCTTTCGAGCACCCGATGGACGATGCGTTTTCGGTTCCGGACGACATCGAACCGCTCGTCGAGGAGATACACGAATTCATCGAATCGGACGTCGAACCGATCGAACAGGAGTACTCGGCGTATCTCGGATCGCCGCTCAACTACCTCGATGAGGACGGCCGATTACGGCCGGAAGTCGAAGCCGCTCGCGCGGAAGTCAGACAGCGATCCGCCGAGGAAGGCTACTACGCGCTTCACCTTCCCGAAGAAGTCGGAGGTGGCGGTTTGAGCCAGCGCGAGCATTTCTATATCATCGAAGAGATCTTTCGGTACGGAACCGGACACGGTACCGGACTCACGAAATCGATGTTGGCGTGGACCGAAGGCCCCTCACCGATGTTGATTCACCTCGACGATGACCAACGCGAAGAGTGGCTTCAGCCGCTCATCGAGGGCCGAAAGAGCGCGTGTATCGGGATTACCGAACCCACCGCCGGCTCCGATATCACCGGGATCAAAACGTACGCCGAAAAGGACGGCGACGAGTGGGTCATCAACGGTCACAAACGCTACATCACCAACGCACCCTTCGCCGACACCGCACAGATACTCGCGAAGACCGACCAAGGCGACGGGATCGACGGCATGGCGATGTTCCTCGTCGACACCGACAATCCGGGATTCGAGCCCGGACACATCAACCAGAACATCATGATGGACGGGATCACGTCGGATATTCACCTCGACGATTGTCGAGTCAGCGACGACCAGCTCGTCGGCGAAGTCGGACAGGGACTACAGCTCGCGTTGACGTGGATCAACTGGCGGCGAGTCAACCGCGCCGGGATGTGCGTCGGGA
This sequence comes from Natronomonas sp., assembly GCA_007121575.1. Classification (GTDB taxonomy): domain Archaea; phylum Halobacteriota; class Halobacteria; order Halobacteriales; family Haloarculaceae; genus Natronomonas. The sequence continues at coordinate 4,431 of SKKJ01000175.1, read as the reverse complement.
TGGGTCGATATCTGCTCGAGCGCATGCTCGAACACGCAAACGAACGGGAGGCGTTCGGTTCGCCGATCGGTGACAACCAGGCGGTTCAGTGGCCGATCGTCGAGACGGCGACGGAACTGCGCGCGGTTCGAGCGTTTTCGACCCAACTGTTGTCCGAGTTCGATGAGATGTCGACTCTCGAACGGCTCGATCAGCCGTCCGAGGCCCGCAGGACCATGTCGATGCTCAAATACTATCCCGAAAATCAGCTCTTCGAGTGGTCCGACAGAGCGGTGCAAGTGCTCGGCGGACAGGGGCTCATGCGTTCGGGCGGCGTCGAACGCGTCTTCCGGGTCGCTCGGAACCTCCGTATTCCGGCCGGCGCGACCGAGATCCAAAAGCAGACGATCGCACGCACGCTCGGGCTCGGTGGAAGCCGATAGTCCATGCGCGGAACTGGTCGAACCGTTCTCCTCATCGTCCTCGACGGCGCGGCCGATCGCCCCGCATCGGAACTCGACGGGCAGACCCCGCTTGAAGCCGCCGAAACGCCGCAGCTCGATCGGCTTGCATCGGCGGGGATCTCCGGGCTCATGGATGTTGGTCGGCCCGGAACGCCACTCTCAAGCGACCGCGCGCACGCGATCCTGTTCGGCTATGATTTGACCGAGATTCCCGGACGCGGGGTGCTAGAAGCGCGTGGCTTCGACTTACCGATCCCCGAGGATAGCTGTGTGTGCAGCGCCAGCTTTGCCCGGATAGAGACGGCAATCCGAGGCTGGACGATTACCGACCGGAAGGTGAAAACAGCCCGTGAGGACTGCGAACGCGCCGCTGCCCGCGTCGATCGGTTCGAGCATTGCGGTATCGACGTTAGCTTCACGTATACGTGGAAAAACCGAGGGATCGTCGCACTCGAATCCGATACGCAGCCACTGAGTGCCGCGGTCACGGATGCCGACCCGTTCGAGACCGGACTTCCGATCGTCCGTCCACAGGCGCTCGAGGATGTCGAAAATCCCCCCGCCGCGAAAGAGACCGCTGACGCGCTCGAAGCATACGTCCGGTGGTCGATCGAGCAGCTAACGGAGATGCCGGTCGACGTCGTTCTCACGAAATGGGCGGGCGAACGAACGTCGCCACGCTCGTTCAGAAAACGGCACGGAATGTCGGCTCGAATGCTCACACCGAAACCCGTTCTTCAGGGTCTGGGTCGAACGCTCGGCATGGCGGTCGATGGTGTCGGTTCGTCGTATACGGCGCGTGTCGATCGGACTCTCGAAACGCTCGAATCGGATGCGTTCGTCAACCTCCATTTTCCGGAACCCGACGAAGTCGCTCACGCGCATCCGCCGTCGGCGAAGCGCGATGAACTCGAAACCATCGACGCGGCGATAGAACCGATCGTAGAGCGGGCCCGTTCGGATTCGGACCTCGTCGTCGCTGTGACGGCCGATCATACGACCCCGAGTCGAGGCGATGTGGTCCATTCAGGTGAGCCCGTTCCGCTCGTGATACACGGAGAGACCGTTCGGACCGACGAGGTACGGACGATCGGCGAACGACCGGCTTCAACCGGTGGGCTCGGTCAACTTCGGGGACGTGATCTGATGTACGTGCTCCGGGCGCGAGCCGATCGAATGTTACTCGATGGGCTACGCCGAGCACCCGATGTACCGGATTATCCGACGAAAGAGATCACCCCACTTGATCGTGAGCGATGACTGACGAGACAGCCTCGATTCCGTGTGGTTGTATGGGAAAGACATCGCTCGAGAGGGTCGTCTACCCTGCACGACGGCAGGTTCGACAACGACTCGCCGCAAACGCGGTATATCTCGCGGGAACGCTCGATTGTGGATTGATCCCTCGGTACGAGTCGGTCGAGTGGGAAACAGCACAGGTTACCGTCGACGCCGACGGATCCGTACGACGGCTGAAAACGGCTGATCTCTCGACGCCCACGTGGGGGCTCGCCGCAGTCCTGACCGCGTCCGAACACGCGAGAACTGATGAAGCGTTCGCCGATGTCCTCCGAGCGGGATACGGTGCGGCGGGGACGGATACCCGACTGACGGTCGCGAAAGGGCACTCGATCCAGGTTTCGAACGCCGATCGGACGACGCTCTCGTTCGATCTGTTCTCGCCCGACGGCGCGCTCCAGTCCGGCTACGTCGCCGGGAACGTCGACGTTATTCACGCGTTTCCCGGTCTCGATCCGACGACACAGGCAACCATCGCGAGTGCCCACGCGTTGAACGACTGTTATGCGTACGGTGCGAGCAGCGCGCGGCGGGTGCGTCCGATCGTAAGCGCCCCGAAATCAGCGAAAATGCCGAGCAAAGAAGCCGTTCGAACGTGGTATCGAGACGGCTATTCGGATGCGGCCGACCTTCGTCGACCGACGGTTCTCTCCCACGGCGGCGATGGATGGCTCTTCGGCGCGAGCGTGACGGCCGAGCTCGCGCACACACCACCGATACACGCCGGGCGAGTGAAGCCGAACGATATCGTCGTACTGTCTCGGCCGCTCGGTGCGGTGGCCGCGTTATCGGCGGCCCGAAGCGAAAACGATGCAAAAACAGGCAGACGGGCGGTGGAAACGCTCGCCACGGATCACACCGCGGTGGCCGAAACCATCGCGTCGGCGTCGCCGAACACCCCCGCAGAATTCGATCCCGAGTACCACGTGAAGCTCGCGACGGACGTATCGGGGCCGGGAATCGGCGGTGTCGTCGAATCGATCGCCCGAAGCGGCCACCGATTACACGTCGAACGGCTCCCGTTCATCGATGACGAATCGATTTCGCGTGCGAGGAGACGCTGGCTCGTCCCCGACGCGACAGTCGGGACGAACGGGCCGATCGCGATGGTCGGAACGCCGGCAGCGATGGAACGAATCGAGAGACGGTTGCGAGCGGCGGGCGAACGTCCCGTTCGACTCGGCCGCGTCGAAAACGGTGACGGACGAGCACCCGTATCAAGCGCGGATGCGATCGAGTTGTCGCAGTACATCGAGGATCCAGCGCTGTTCGAACTCGACCGTCGCGATGTCAAACAACCCACACCGGGACGCAGACACACACAGGAGAGACAATGAGCGAACACCGAAAGTCCCGGGAACGGGAGCCTGCACACGTTCACGGCCGGTTTCAGCCGTTCCATCGAGAGCACCTCGAATACGCCGCATGGGCTGCTTCGAACGCCGACGAACTCGTCATCGGCATCACGAACGCCGATCCGGGACACATCCGTCCGGAAGCGACCGATGAAACGCGAAACGACCCGAAACACAACCCGTTCCGATACCACGAACGATACCGAATGATACGGAACGCGGTCGAGGCGAGCGAGATCGGCTGCCCCGTGCAGATCATGCCGTTTCCGATCAATCGGCCGGAACTGTGGGAACACTACGCGCCAGCGGATGTCGTCCACTACGTCAACGTGCTCGAAGCGTGGCATCGGGTGAAAGTCCAGCGGTTACGCGAACACGGGCGATCGGTCGTGACGAAAGGCGGAACGCGAACGGTAAGCGGGACGGATATCCGAAACCGAATGGCGAGCGGCGGTGTTTGGGAGCGAGACGTCCCGGACGAAGTCGTCGAAGTCATCGACGCGATCGACGGCGTTCCGCGGGTTCAAAAGCTATTCAGCGAGTAAAGCGATGTATTCCGAAAGTGACCGAAATCGATGGTGAACGCGTTTATCGTCCGGCACGGCGCAACGCCGTGGAACGAAGCGGGGCGATTGCAAGGGTGGAGCGACGTACCGCTGACGTCGGAAGGTCGCCGAGAAGCCGAACGGGCGGGCGAAGCGATCGACACGATAGGTGAGCCGGATCGAATCATTACCTCGCCGCTTCGTCGGGCGGTCGACACGGCGGAGATTATTTCGGCTCGAACCGGCATCCGAGACGTCGAAACGGCGTCGGGGTGGAAGGAGCGATCGTTCGGTTCACTCGAAGGGAAACGAGCGAACACGGCCTTCAGCGAACACCCCGAGCTCCACCCGAAATCGCAGACGTTCTCTCCGGCGGCGGCGCTCGATGGAGAATCCTGTCGGACGGTCATCGACCGTGTTCGTTCGTGTTGGTCCTCGGTTGTACGCGCGGATGAACCGGTAATCGTCGTCACGCACGAGACACCGATGCGAATCGTAACCGGATTGGTCGACGACACCGACCCGATCGAAGCGCTCCAGCGTCGCTCGTTTACACCCGGGTCGACGGTCGGCATACGCGGACAAAATCGGGGGACAGGATCGGTATGGTGGAAAATTTCGGTGGGTTGAGAGATCCGGCGAAACCAGAGCACAGCACAACCTATTTACTCACCCATTCGAAACGTGTTGATATGGCACAAGCAAGCACCCAACTTAGGTCTGTCGAGGATCTCGACATCATCGTCGACGCTGATGGACACACGTTGGAGGGGATCGATGAAATCCTCC
>SKKJ01000137.1 GCA_007121575.1 Natronomonas sp. | reverse complement strand
TGTTGGCCGTCGTCTGCGGCCTCGCGGCCGGCGCGCTCGAAACCGATACCGCGGTCACACTCGCCGGGGGTACACAGCTCGTCGCGGCGGCGGCCTGTCTCCGACATGCCGGCTATGACCGACCGATCTCGCTCGCGACCACGTCGTTCGTCGCGAACGACCCGTCGATCGATCTCAATCGGGCCGCCTCGGCGCTCGATCTGTCCGTCACCGTCACCGATCCCGGGTTCACCAACGATCACCCCGCGATGGCCGCGTTCAACGCCGGGGAAGCGAAAGAGGGAGTCGGGATGGGTGGCGCGCTCGCGCTGGCCGATCGTACGGGCGTGTCGATGGCGGCCGTCCGCGAGCGGATGATCGATGTCTACGATCGGTTGTTCGAAGACGCGGACAGGGAGGCTCCGAAGCCATGAAGGGGTTCGTGCTCGCCGGCACCGCCTCCGGTGTCGGCAAGACCGTCGCCTCGCTCGTGATTTTTGAAGGATTGCAGGTCGCGGAGTACGAACCACAGCCGGCGAAAGGCGGCCCGGACTTCATCGATCCGATCCACCACGCCGCCGTCTGTGAGCGACCCTCGAGAAGCCTCGACCCGTGGCTCTCCGGAGAATCGGGCTGCCTCCGAAACTACTGGCGCGGCTCCGGTGAGGTCTGCGTCGTCGAAGGGATGATGGGGCTGTACGACGGGACGAACTCGACCGCGTACGTCGCCGAAACCCTCGGGCTACCGGTCGTCCTCGTCGTCGATGCGAAAGCAGGCATGGAAAGCGTCGCCGCGACGGCACTCGGATTCAGAGCGTACGCGACCAACGCCGACCGCGACATCGACGTGGTCGGCGTCATCGCCCAGCGTGCGCACGGCGGGCAACACGCCGAGGGAATCCGAAACGCACTCCCCGATGAGCTGACGTACTTCGGTCGAATCCCGCCGCTCTCGGATCTCGAAATCCCCGACCGACACCTCGGCTTACATATGGGTTCGGAAGCGCCACTAGACCGCGAGATACTGCGGGAGGCGAGCGAGCACGTCGAGATCGAACGGCTCGTCGACATCGCACGCGAACCGCCGAAGCCGGAACCGGCGGAGGAAAGAAGCCAGACGGGATCGACCGTGGCGGTCGCCGACGACGGCGCGTTCTGTTTCACGTACCCGTCGACGACAGAACGCCTTCGCGAGCGGGCCTCAGTCGTCACCTTTTCGCCGGTCGCCGGCGATCCGCTGCCGGAGTGCGATGGCGTCTACCTGCCCGGTGGATATCCCGAACTGCACGGCGAAGCGCTCGAATCCGGTGGAACGCTCGCCGAGATCGGAGAGCGAGCCACCGACGGCCTCCCCGTCTTCGGCGAGTGTGGCGGGTTGATGGCGCTTTCGGAGACGCTGACGGACACCGACGGCGAGACGCATCGAATGGCGGGCGTCCTTCCGGCCGACGTCGAGATGTGTGACAGATATCAAGCGCTCGACCACGTCGAATTACGGGCCCGCGAAGACACCCTGAGTGCCGATTTGGGGGCGACGGTTCGAGGCCACGAATTCCATTACTCGAAAGCGAACGTGGCATCCGATGCCACGTTCGCTTTCGACGTCGAGCGCGGTGATGGAATCGCGGACGGAAAGGACGGGCTCACCGAACATCGAACGCTCGGAACCTACGCGCACGTTCACGCCGACTCGGGCGCGTTCGATCGGTTCGTAGAGCGGCTTTCAGCGAACTAGCTCGAGATGAGACCATAGAACCATCAACCACACCCGAGATAGTGTCCGTTATGTCAGAGAGCGAGGAGTGTGCCAATCAGCGCCTCTCGATCGAAGATCGCGTCGGAGAACGACAGGACGTCGAGTTGATGTATCGGTTCTACACGAACCTCCGCGATGAGATCAACCAGAGTATCGACTTTCAAAACCAGGTCGTGATCGGCGGAGGGGTGTTCATTGCGGCGGCGTATGGGCTACAGTTCAGTGGCATTCTCAGAGAGTTGACGGTCCAAAATCCCATGCTTAAATTGATCATCGCCGCGCTTCCCACGATCGCGTTGTTCACGATTTCGCTTTGGGTCGTCGAACAAAGCCGAATGATGCGTGCGGGACATTACCTTCACTTTCTGGAAAACAAAATAAACGCCGAACTTGACGGCGTGTATTTAACGTGGGAAAACTGGCTTCGAAACGGGAATACGACGATATATCATCAAACCCATCACGTAGGACAGATCGTCGGATATGCGGTTTTTCTATACGGATTGGCAGGACTCGGGCTCGCGGTCTACGCCGTTGAGATACTCGGCGTCTCGATTAGTTCACTTCAAGCGGGTGCGTTCGAGTGGCGCTCGTTAGCATTCGTGTATTTCGTATTGAATGTGCTCTTGCTCGTGTATTTAGCCCAATATACATATCGAATCATCGTTCATCAAGAGAGTGACGGCTCGGACTTCGAAGCGTTCAAAGCGTGGGAAACAGCGTACAGCGAACGGAATACAGCTGGATACGCATACCAGCGTGAGATAGAAATGCGGCGGGAGGAACGCGTGTCAAAGCAGGATGGATACCAAGAACAGTAGGAGCGTTCGAAGGGATCGGTCGTCGATTTCAAAATAACCCGTTCTCCTGTGCGAGCAACAGTGCCCCTTTCAATACGATCTCATCACCGTGTTCGGAGCGTTCGATCGCCGGCATATCGATCATCACGTGTTCCGAAAGGTTCTCACGGACCGGGCCGAGCACCGCGTCCGGGTTATTCAATGCGACAGCACCCCCGACAGCGATACGCGTTGGAGCAAACGCGTGGATCACGTTCGCGAACCCGATCGTGTTCCACCGAGAGAGTCGTTCGATAACGAGATCGGCTAACGGATCACTACCGGCGACATCGAACACGTCTTTCGCGGTGAATGGTACCTCGGTATCGGTGACGGGAAGTCGTGTTTCGACGGCATTCTCACGATACAGCACAGTTGCATAATCGGGGATATTCGCACCACTACAGTACGCTTCCCAGTGACCACGCCGTCCGCAACCACAAGTCATCTGGCCCGTCGGATCGATCGTCATATGCCCGACTTCAGCAGCATTTCCGCGATGCCCTGATAAGACGGATCCGTCGACAACGACGCCGGCACCGATTCCCGTCGAGATGGTGAGATAAACCAGATTATCGGGTTTCTTCTCCGAGAGGGCGTGTTCAGCGAGGACACCACAGACCGCGTCGTTTCGGAGCACGATCGAACCGGTTTCGAGTACTGTTTCGAGATGGTCAACGATTCGAATCCTGTCGATACCTTCGGAGAGGTTCGTCGGATTGACGATCGCACCCGCGCTCGTATCGAGCGGACCTGCGGATCCGATTCCCGCTGCGGTTACCGCTGTTGGGTCGATATCAGACTGTGCACAGACCTGTGTAATGACGTGTGTGACAGACTCCAGAAATTCAGCCTCACTCGAAGTGCGTGGCGTCGGTGTTTTTGAAACCGCAAGAGTCGTCAAATCAGCGGTGCCGACGGCAGCACGGATGTTCGTCCCGCCGATGTCGACACCGACATAATACCTCATTAGCCACGGTAGCGTCCGTGAACAAATAAGAGTGTAACATCAACGCATGATCGAGTGAGGTCGAATCCGTCAACGAATCGAACGGCAGACGGCGAGACAAAACGCGAACAGCCGATTCGAGATGGAATGGAACTCATCCGAGATCGATTTCGACATCCAGAAATTCGAATCGAGCACCGCCGTCCGAATTGTCGGTGACGCGAACCGTCCACCCGAGATCCTCGGCGTACTCTCTGACGATTGCGAGCCCGAGTCCGTGACCGATCGACTCGGTCGTATAGCCGTGTTCGAACGCTTCTTCAGTCGCCCCGTTGGAGATTCCAGTACCGTCATCGCCGATGAAAAAACCCGTGGGCGCGCCGCCGTCGAAAACGAGTCCGACGGTGACCGTAACCGGTCGTTCGTTGTGAGCGGCGGCGTTTTCGAAGAGGTTCGCGAAGATGTGGTGTAGCGCAGTTTGATCGGCTTTTAACACGGTTCCAGGCGGCACATCGATGGAGAGTTCGAGATCCGAGAGGTGTAATGTATCCCACGTCTCTCGAACCCGGGCGGGGAAGTCGACCGGCTCGAGATCGGTATCGAGATCTCGCCGGGAGAGCGCGAGCAGCTGTTCGATCATCGTTGACATCTGTTCGTGAGCCGTATGGATCCTCTCGAACGCATCCGAGTCACCGGTCTCCTCGGCGAGGTGAGCGTAGCCACCGGCCGTATGCAGCGGATTCCGGAGATCGTGACTGATGACGTCGGCGAATCGATCGAGGCGGGCGTTCTGGCGTTCGAGCGTGAGCTCGCGCGTCTTTTCCTCGGTGACGTCTCCGATGAGTACCAGCCGACCGAGTTGTCCGGTTCCGCCCGGTCGATCGGCGATCGGCGCGAGTCGGAGACGATAGTGCGTCATCACACCGCCGGAATCCGTTTCGAAGGTCGTTTTGTTGCCGTTTTCGGCCGCATCACGGACGCGTTCGGCGAGATCGAAACCGACGGTGTCGACGCGATCGAGTCGTGTTCCGAGGGCCTCTTCATCGATCCCGAGCACGGTTTGAGCCCGGTGGTTCAACTCAATGAGACGGTCTTCGGAATCGAGCGCGAGCACCGCCTCATCGATGCTGTCCATCAGCGTGGCCTGTGCGATCGGGACGATTTCGAGAAAGCCGGCGTAAAACAGCGCCCACAGGATCAGACTGGCACCGACGAGCAAGCCGATGGTCGCCACATCGAAGGCCGCATGCACGGGGGCGAACGTCTGCACGAGAAAGCTTCCGAGCCCGATCACGTAGGCGACGATGACGATGGTCGATTGCTTGCGGTAGATGCCCCGATTCGACGAGAAACCGGCGAGCATAACGCCGAGACCGACCGACGCAATGAGGAAAGCGAAAAGCGAACGAACCCAAAAGAGGACGCCGGTGTTCTCAGCCGTTCTGGAAAAGCCACCCTCGGCGGTGATGACCCGTTCGGTGATGTATAGGTTGTGAATCGGATCGGTCATCGCCAACGCGAAATCGACGATGATGAACGCCGAGAGCGCGATAACGAGCGCTCGGCGGCGGTAATACCACTGTCGGGTGAATTCGATCGAGAGGAGCAACACGGCAGCCGCGACACCGATGCCGAACGGATAGGTCAGATTGTGAATCAGATGCTGCAAGAGCGGGTCCGAGACCAACACGTTGAGCCCGCTCGCGAGCGAGTAGCCGCCACCAGCGACAAAGAGCGCGAACAGCGGCCGACCGGCCGGACGGTTACGATACGTCCAAGCGATGACCGAACCGGCGATCGCGACGAGGCCGATGAAAAGTTCGAAAAGAGCGAGTACGGTTGCGACCTCGGCCATTCGAGTGAATTGAATGGTCGCGAGTATTTAACGCTGCGTGCTGTGAACGTGAGGAGGCGAGCCGATCGCCTCCAGTAACACAACGCAAATCGAGCGCAAGCACGTTCAATAGAACCCGTCATCGAGATCCTGTTGGACGTACGTCTCAGTTCGCCAGACGATATCGAGCGTGGCGGTGAATACGGCACCGATGGCGATCGAACCAACGGCGAGCAAACGGGTATCCACCGACAGATCGGGGGCAGTAAACGTCCCGACGGCCACGGAACCGACGAGGAGGGGAACCGTGACGCCGAGCCCGACGAGAAGCGTCCGTTCACGACCAGGCTGAGGAACGGCTTGATTTGCCCGACCGACGGCCAACCGAAGCGTCGAGGCGTCGAGTGCTAACGCCGGAACGACGAACGCGTCGCAACCGACTGCGATTTCAATCGGTGCGACGTCGTCCTCCGTGAGCAACCGATCGGCGATCGGGCCGACCGCCAGCCGGGTTTTTACCAATCGATAAAGCGGCTTCATCCGGCGGCGCAGAAGCGTGATCGAGTCGCCGAACGATACCGAGACACCATGATGGAGGCTGCCGACCGCGTACGCGATCGCGAGGCTACAGGGAAGCCACAGCAAGCCGACGAGGAAAACGGCGAGCGAGACGAGCAAAGAGACGACGACGAACCCTCCGAATCCGTCGAGGATGGCGGGCGTGATAACGGTCGTCGAGCGAACGATCAGATCCCACGTCAGAATCGTCACAATGCTGATGCAGACGGCACCGAGTGCGCCGATGAACGTCCAGGCGATCGAAACCGGTGAACGGAGATACGAACGGACGCTCATATGCTGCGTTTCGACGGAGACGAACAAAAACCCCGTGTCAGTGTACGAGAACGCTTCGTCGGAGTCAGCGTTCTTCCTCGGGCGTTGGAACGCCCTCATCCGGGTCCGCCAGTTCGTCGAACGTCGACCTGAGTTCGCGGATCCGATCGCGGATATCGGCAGCGAGTTCGAACTCGAGACTGTCGGCGGCTTCGTTCATCCGCTGTTCGAGCCGTTCGATCAGTTCTCTCGCCTCCTCGGCGGAGTCCGCTTCGACACCGGATATTCCGCCGGTATCCGTCTTCGAACCGGGGAGGTTCGTCTCACCGACCGGCTTCTCGATCGTCCGAGGTTCGTGGCCGTGTTCGGCGTTGAACTCGGTTTGAATCGCTCGGCGACGACGGGTCTCTTCGATCGCTGATCGCATTGAGTCGGTCGTCTCGTTGGCGTATAAGATCGCCCGGCCGTCGACGTGTCTGGCCGCCCGACCCATCGTCTGAACGAGCGTCGTCTCGGAGCGCAGAAAGCCCTCCTGGTCCGCATCGAGAATCGCCACGAGACTCACCTCGGGGATATCCAAGCCCTCCCTGAGCAGGTTGATGCCGACGAGCACCCGGATCTCGCCGAGTCGAAGCGACCGGACGAGTTCGTGTCGCTCTAAGGTGTCGGTCTCATCGTGCATGTAGGCCACGTCGATTCCGGCACCCTCCAGATACTCCGTCAGGTCTTCGGCCATCCGCTTTGTCAGCGTCGTGACGAGGACGCGTTCGTCATCGGGCGTCGATTCGATTCGTTCGAACAGGTCCTCGATTTGGCCGTCCGCGGGGACCACTTCGATCTCGGGATCGACGAGATACGTCGGCCTGACGATCTGTTCGACGATCCCCTGAGAGCGTTCGCGCTCGTAGTCGCTCGGCGTCGCCGAAACGTACAGTGTCCGATCGGTTTTCTCTTCGAACTCTTCAAATGTGAGCGGCCGGTTGTCGTAGGCGGTCGGCAGCCGGAAGCCGTTCTCGACGAGCGAGTCCTTCCGGGATTTATCGCCGGCGAACTGGCCTTTGATCTGCGGGATCGTCTGGTGTGACTCGTCGATGACCGTCAAGAAACCGTCCGGAAAGTAATCCAACAGCGTGTAGGGTGGCTCGCCCGAGTCGCGATCGGACATGTGAACCGAGTAGTTCTCGATGCCCGAACAGTAGCCGGTCTCTTTGAGCATCTCGAGATCGAACGTGGTCCGCTCTTCGATCCGCTGGGCGGCGACGAGATCGCCGTTTCGCTCGAAGTAGCGCACGCGTCGTTCCATCAGTTCCTCGATCTCTCTGACGGCCCGTTGGAGGGTTTTTTCGGGGATCGAGTAGTGCTCTGCGGGGTGGATCAGCACGGCCTGTTGCTCGCCCTGTGTTTTCCCCT
>SKKJ01000031.1 GCA_007121575.1 Natronomonas sp. | reverse complement strand
TGTACTCGGGCGGTTCTCGAAACGACGCCGGATGTCGTCGCCGTTTCGAATCTCGGCGTCGCCTCCTACGTACTCGCGGGCGTCGAAGACCGCGATCGAAACTTCTACCAGTGGGGGAGTATGGGCGTGACGACGCCGACGGGACTCGGGCTCGCACTCGCCGTCGATGATCCCGTCGTAGTCTTCGAAGGAGATGGCTCGCTTCTCATGTCGCTCGGCGTCTTATCGACGCTCGGAGCCGTCGATCCACCCAACCTCACCGTCGTCGTCTGGGATAACGCCATCTACGGTACCACCGGTGGGCAACCGAACTACTCCTCGACGACGGACTTTGCGGGTGTCGCAGAGAGTTGTGGCGTCTCAGCGACGACCGTTAACGGCGATGAGGCCTTCGAAACGGCGTATCAAGAGGCGGTCGAAAGCGACCACACGGAACTCATCGTCTGTGAAGTAGAGCCGGTTGATCCGGACAGCCGTCCGCCATTCGATTTCGCCCATATCAAACGACGCGTCCGAAACGCACTCGTCGAAGAGTAGACGGACGCACTTCGTTCTTCGGTGCTCGGTCGCGGTGGTTTACTCGCTTCCACCGCGGATATTCTTCAACCGCCGTAATCGGCCGACCGTCTTATCGGTCAATCGAACGTATATATATTCGCTCACGACGACGAGGCCGATCGCCGCCAAGAGAAAGAACGCGCCGAGCGCGTACTCCCCTTCGAGAATATTGAAAACACCGACCAACCCGACCGGTCCCGCGACGGTGAGCGTCGCGATGAGTTGGAGCATCCGGATGATCCCGATCGCCATGGTGACTCTTCCCGCTCAGTCCTTATAGGCCTCCTCGTCTGCATCGCCGTGCTCATCGCCGGTTGCAACGCCCGTAACGGTTCCTGCGAGAACCCCTTTTAAACTCGGTCTGAAATAGCCACCCGCGACGAGCGCGATCGCGACCGCGAGAAAACCCATCCCGGCGATCGTCCGACCGCCGAGGAGAAACTCGACACCCAGCAAGCCGATCGGCGCTGCGAGCGCGACCGTCCCGAAGAGCGTGAGCGTATCGAGAAGATTCATTTATATACTGTTCGGTCGGAACCGACAAAAGGTCGCCGTTTGATAGTTCGTATCTCCAGTTTTCCCCGAACCATGTCCGATAACCGATGCAGAGCTATCGATGACGACAACCTTTCGACCCCGACGATACAACGTCGAACCATGTTCACCGGCATCATTGAAGCAACCGGCGAGATCGTCTCCATCGAAGACACCGACGATGGTCGCCGGATTCGCGTCTCTGCACCGTTTAGCGACGAGTTGGAACACGGCCAAAGCGTCGCGATAAGCGGTGCGTGTCTGACCGTCGAGGCCTTCGACGCCGAGTCGTTCGAACTGTTCTGTTCGGAAGAGACGCTCGAACGGACTTCCCTCTCCACCGCCTCGGTCGGTGACCGGGTTAACCTCGAACGCGCACTCCCGGCGGACGGACGATTCGACGGCCATTTCGTTCAGGGACACGTCGACGGTGTCGCCGAAGTCACCGAAATCGAACGGCTCGGCGATGACTGGACGTTCGGTTTTTCGCTGCCGGCCGAACTCGAACGCTACGTCGTTGAGAAGGGCTCGATCGCGATCGATGGGATCTCGTTGACTGTCGCCGATCTGCGCGGAGACGATTTCACCGTTGCGATCATTCCGGCGACTTACGAGTTGACGACGCTTTCGGAGAAATCGATCGGGGACTCCGTGAACGTCGAGGTCGACGTGGTCGCGAAGTACGTCGAAAGTTTCACCGAGGGATACCGGTGACGGCTTCCTCGCCGTGAGAGACCGGATTCGCTCCCCAAAGAAAGGTCGAACGAACTGGGAACGGAGTACGTTTCACGGGTGCGGATTCTCGACACCCCGCATCCGGTCGGTGTAGTCCCAGCTGTACATCTCGGACGGTCGGATCCGGATACGGATCTCCTCGCGTGCATCACTCAACAGCCACTCGGCAAGAGCGGATTCGGTGTCTCCGAGGTAGCGTTCGATGAGTGCGCGGAGTGTCGATTTCGCTTCGTCGGACGACATCGTAGCGGTTCCGTTTCCTCTGACGCCGCGATATGGCGGGTGATTCGTCGAGATGTCGAATGCGACCTCAGAATCGCTTCGGAGGAACCGGACGATGTGAGCGTTTGCCCACGTTGCACACTCGAAAGAGCCGTTCTGATACCGATACCACAACGCGACCATCCACAGGGAGCCGTTTCCTCGCTGCGTTGCGATGCGGACCGGAATCCGTGATTCCTCGAGAAACTCTTCGAGTCGGGTTTCGGACCAAGCGCCGGTGATGGTGGTCATACGACTCCCTACGGAGCCGAGTGAGAAAAACGACCGTCATGGTATTCTCCACATCAGTCCTCATGGGGTTGCGTAACGGTCCATCCGCTGTATTCAACCCGGGCTCTGAAACCGCTCACACGTTGTAGGTCTCGGCGAGGCTGATTCGAGTGTATCCTCCGTCGAGTCGACAGCGGACCGCTTAACCGCATCGAGCGGGTAGAGCGGACAATGAGTTCTGGATCACGTTCGGGGACGTTCTGTCCGCAATGTGGCGACCCTATCGAACGATCGCCTGAGGCCGATCTGCCCGGCGGACCGAACGATCCAGACGCCGTGTTATGCGATTCGTGTTACTTCGAGAAGTTCGACCTCGTCGACGCGCCCGACCGAATCGAGATGCGCGTCTGCAGTCGATGTGGGGCGTTACACCGCGGGAAGCGGTGGATCGACGTCGGGGCGCGCGATTACACCGATGTTGCCATCGATGAAACGGCAGATCGCCTCAGCGTCCATATCGAAGCGACCGACGTAGAATGGGGCGTTGAACCCGAACAGATTGATCAGAACACGATTCGAATGCACTGTCTGTTTACTGGCCGGGTGAGAGAGACGAACCTCTCTGCGGAAGTCACCGTCCCCGTGTATATCGCGCGCGAAGTCTGTGACCGATGTGGCCGAATTGCCGGGGATTATTACGCCAGTATTATACAGGTCCGTGGGACCGATAGAACACCAACGGCCGAGGAAAACAGCCGCGCGATCGAAATCGCCGAATCCTATATCGCCGACCGAGAAGCGACCGGCGATCGAAACGCGTTCATCACTGAGACGAAAGAAACCGCGGACGGTGTCGATATGAAGATATCGACGAACCAGATGGGACAGGGGATCGCAAAGCGGATCGTCACCGAGTTGGGCGGTTCCGTCTCGGAAGCGCCGACGCTCGTCACCGAGGACGGGGACGGTAACGAAGTGTATCGGGTGACCTTTACCGCTCGATTACCGCCGTTTACCCCCGGAGACGTGATCGATCTCGACGACGGCGATGGCCCGGTTCTCGTCACGAGCGCACACGGCAATCTGAAAGGAACGAGATTGAAAACCGGCGACCGATACGAGGCCGCGTTCGAGGACGGTATCGCCCCCGACGCACGGAAACTGGGTGAACGAGACGATGCCGAAGAGACGACACTCGTCACGATCGAAGACGAACACGCCGTTCAAGTGCTCGATCCCGAGACGTTCGAATCGAAGACGATCGCTCGGCCGTCGTATCTCGATCCTGACGCCGAGTCCGTTTCGGTCCTGAAACACCGAAACGGACTGTCGATCCTGCCGAAACCCGAGCAAGCCGATGAAACGCGGTGAGGACTCGGTCGATCGAGCCTGTGAGCGCGCAGTTATCGTCGAAAAATCACGGACAGAGGTAACGATCGAGAGGCTTCGTTCGCGGGGGCTCTACGATGACCGCCGACGAGTCGAGCCATACGACGCGGATCGTATGGCGGTTCCGATCACGGAACCGCCCGAACCGATGGCGGATATGACCGTTCAATCGGTCGAACTCCCTCGACGCATACGGGGACTTGAGGAAATCCTCGATGCGCGCGGCGCTTCCCGATCGGTTATCGACGCCGCTCCGTCATCGTGGGCCGTGATCGGTGACATCGTGTTGGTCGATTTCGGAGACGTTTCCGCGCCGAACGCCCTCGATTCATCGGAGCGCGAACTCATCGGCGAGGCGCTCCTCGAACTGCACGGCAACGCGACTACGGTGCTTGCTCGAGGCGGTATCGGCGGGATCAGACGTGATCCCTCGGTAACCGTTGTCGCAGGTCTCGATGAGACGGAGACCCTTCACACCGAACACGGGACGAAATACGCGATCGATTTCTCGGAAGTGATGTTCTCTCCGGGCAACAAAGCCGAACGGGCGAGAATGGGTCGAATCGTTGAACCTGACGAACGAGTGTTCGATATGTTCGCTGGAATCGGCTATTTCACGCTTCCGATGGCGAGAAACGGAGCGACCGTGACCGCCGCAGAGATCGACCCTCGGTCGTACCGGCTTCTCGTCGAAAACGCCAATCTCAACGGCGTTTCTGACCGGATTCGAGCGGTACTCGGCGATTGCCGTACGGTCGAAACGACCGCGGACCGCGTCGTGGCGGGCTATTATGACGCGCATCAGTATCTCGATTCGGCCCTCGAATCCCTCGTCTCCGGTGGCGTGATCCATCTTCACGAAGCAACGCCCGAGTCGCTGTTTCCGGCCCGACCGATCGACCGACTTCGAACGGCGACAGCGACCGTCGATCGGTCGGTTGCGGTACTCGATACGCGGATTATAAAGAGCCACAGCGCGGGAGTAGTTCACGGCGTCGTCGACGCGCGAATCGAGTGAGAGATCGTTTCGACGCTATCAGGGTCGTGCGCCGTTTCGAGCGTTGGGATTATATGAACGGAACGTATACCAATCGATATGGACC
The DNA here is from genome assembly GCA_007121575.1 of Natronomonas sp. Lineage (GTDB taxonomy): Archaea > Halobacteriota > Halobacteria > Halobacteriales > Haloarculaceae > Natronomonas. The sequence goes on along the minus strand of SKKJ01000031.1, from coordinate 2,795 downwards.
GACAGAAGTTCTTCGCCATCTTCTTCGCGCTTTTGATGGCGATGTGGATGTTCGCGACCGCCGTAACGATCCTCTGACAAACGATCTGTCTGTTTGTCTCCACAGAACCGTTGGTGTCGGATCTCTCCCGACATATGTTGTCGAACTGGTTGATTCGGCTAACATAGCGAGTCCATGGTTTCGTTTTTATCTGTCGAGTCGGTCACAATAAATAAATATCTTCACGGAGTCCGTTCGAGAATGTCAATGAGTTCTCGATCGACGGGTTTCGGATTCTTCGATCGACTGAAGACCGGATGGACGCTCACGAAAGACAGTATCGGCGTAATCCGGACCTACCCGAAGCTCTTGGTGTTCCCGCTTTTGGCCGGTATTTCGAGCGTTTTCTTTCTCGTGCTCTTTTTCCTCCCGCTCGTGCTTGCGGACGTTATCGGGGGCGGAGTGGAGTTCGTCGTTCTCTTTGCGCTGTATTTCGTGACGACGTTTTTCAGCACCTATTTTTCTGCCGCGCTCGTGTATGCGGCAAACGAGGCGTTCCACGATCGCGAACCCGGAATACGCGAGAGCATGCTGGCGATCAACGATCGTCTCGGTCCGATCGTCGTCTGGTCCGTGATCGCTGCGACCGTTAGCATCGTATTCAGAATCCTCGAAAATTCGGACAATCCGATCGCTTCGATCCTCCGATCGCTGTTCGCGCTCGGATGGTCGATCATGACGTTCTTTATCGTCCCGGTGCTCGTTTTCGAGGATGTCTCTGCGACCTCGATGTTCACGCGCAGCGGCTCGACGTTCAAAGACACGTGGGGTGAGACGCTCGGTGCCGGATTCGGAATCACGGCGATCGTCGTCGGCATCGGACTCGTGTTGGTTCTCACGGCGGTGGCGCTTTCCGCACCGGTCCTCGCGATATTTCCCGGACCCGGAATCGTGTTGGCCGCAGTCCTCATCGCGCTCGCACTGGTATTTACGTACCTGATCAGCCAGACCGTCTGGGGGATCGCCAAAACCGCGCTCTACGTCTACGCGAAAGAAGGCATCCGACCGGAACAGTTCGAGAACTTCGATTTCGAAACGCTCGGCGGCCGAACCGAGCAGAAAGCCACACCCGGTACGAGATCGGAGATACGGCCCGACCGATCCGACTAATCGGTTCGGCCCCACACGAGCATTTCAATACCCTTTTGCCGTCGCGTCCAGTTTTCATCGGTATGGCAGACTTTCAGGTTATCGTCGGCGACGACGGCGCAACCCACTCGTTCGAAGTAGACGGACAGGACGCGAACCGTTTCATCGGCCGATCGATCGGTGAAACGGTCGACGGCGATGCGGTCGGTCTCCCGGGCTATGAACTCGAAATCACCGGTGGATCGGACCGGGCCGGACGGCCGATGCACGGAGATATCAGCGGCGCACAGACCGCACAGATTCTCTCGACGGGCGGTGTCGGATATAAACCGACCGTGAAAGGCGAGCGAAAACGGATCACGATCCGTGGTGCGGAAGTCTCCGAAGAAACTCGACAGATCAACACGAAGGTCGTCACCCGCGGTGAGCAATCGGTTGCGGATCTGCTCGATACCGGCGACGACGAGGAATAATCCGACCGATGAGCGATGATCGCCCCTCGAGTGCGCTGTACGACGCGTTTCTTCGAGGCGAACGTCCCGATGACGTTCTCGTCTATCTCCACGAAGAGGGTATCGGATCGATGAGCGATATCCTCGAGATCGGGACCCGAGTCGACGACGGTGTCGTCTTGGTGTTGCCCGGCAAGGAGGGCCGATCAGCGTTTCAACAAGCGACGGGTATGAGCGCGATGAACTTCGCCGGAATGGCAATGAAGACCGAGGGCGGGATCGACGCGGACTGTACGGGTGGGACGTGTCCGAACGCGGATTCGTCGCCCGATGAGGAGCATTACGCGAAATTTGTGTTTGCCTTCGTCGAAGAACAAAACAAAGAGGTTGGTGGCCTATACGCTGAAGGAGACGTCGTCCACGGTTATGCGGCCTGTGCGTGTGGTTTGACGTATTCCGAAAAGCGCGTCATCGAGTCGTAGCCTTCCGAAAAGCGCGTCATCGAGCCACGGGGTTCGAACGTGCATTATGTCGTTTGTGATTTCGAAAGAACGGAAGTCTCTCGGGGATCGGTCACTCACAGTATCGCTGCTAACTTCTCGGCGATCCGTTGGCCGATCTCCGCCTTGCTCCCTTCTTGTACCGTGACCGCATCGGAGTCGACAAAGAGCGTTCGAGTCGTTTCTGCACCCATCACGCTGGCGTCGTTCGCCACCACGAACGAGAGGCCGGTTCGCTGGAGTGTCTTTCGGGCTTGCTCGATCATCGCATCGTCGTCGCCGCTCGTCTCTAGTTTGAACCCAACGATCGGAAGGGTCGGATATTCGTCTCTGATCGTATCGATGAGCTTCGGTGTCGGATCGAGTTCGAGCGTCAACGTCTCACCGGAGCGGATCTTTTCGGGAGCGGTTTCGACGGTGTAATCACCGATCGCGGCCGCGGAGATCAACGCGTCGGCCTCCTCAGCCACGGACCGAACCGCATCTAACATCTCCACCGCGCTTTCGATCGAGAGCACGTCCGCATAGGGCACCTCATCACCGTCGTGGACCAACGTCACATCCGCACCCTGGATGTAGCAGGCCTTCGCGACGGCGCGACCGGTTCGTCCAGATGCGCGGTTCGTCAACACCCGAACGGGGTCGATCGACTCGCTTGTCGGACCGCTCGTAACGACGATATGTGTTCCCTCGAGCGGTTTTTCACTGACGGCCC
>SKKJ01000166.1 GCA_007121575.1 Natronomonas sp. | reverse complement strand
TGGTCCGAGTTTCCGTCCTGTGATCGAACAGAAGTGCTCGGATCGAGTTGGGAGACGGACGGTTCATCCGATCGCTCCGACAGTACGTTCTTCCGTCAGGTATTCATCGGCCTCGTCGGATTCGCTCGGAGATTCCGTTCCGGTATCTGCGGTGGACGTTGCCTTTCGACGCCGACGGATTGCGAGGACGCCGACGAGCAACACGAGCAAAGCGCCCACGAACAGGACGGCAACGGACTGGGACTGGTTCTCGCTGACACGCGAGTGTTCGGCGGGAGCGGAGACATCATCGTCACGAGCGTCTTCGGACGAGGGGTCCGTCGCGCTGAACGGTACGTCATCGAGGTGTATCTCGAAGATCGTGAGTTTAGAGACCATACTCGAATGGATCAACTACGGCAAAAAGACGCTGTTGAAGATTCTCAACCGAAGAGAACGAACCGAGATCGATCGGTTCAGCCACACGATCCGGGCCAGGGTTGCGTAACTGTGACAAGCGCTAGCTATTTCCGTTTCTAATTCCGTATTTGGAATATCACAGACGAATACAAACCCGAGAGGGATCGGGGACTATCTAGACGGCGGCTCTTGATCGGTATCGGTGGTCTGGTCGGACTCGTGGGCGGTGGTGGAGCCTACATTCGCTGGTCGCTGCGGGGAGACCACGGTGAATACACCGCACCGGCATCACAACCCGTGATCAGCACGCGGGGGCAACTCGACGAATCGGATCCAAAGTTCACCGTCGATGGATCGTGGACCTTCGATGACGAAGAGATGTTATTCGTGTTCGTTCACGGTCTCAACACGGACGCCGAAGGGGCGCGTGATCAGGCCTATACCGCCGAACTCGGGGGAGACCGAATCCGCCCAGCGTCGGTCATCAGCTACAGTTGGGATTCGGACACCAGTTGGAACACTGCGAAGCAGAATGCCACCGCAAACGGAGAACTGCTCGCAGCGTGGCTGATCGAGTGGGCGGAGCGTGACGGACGGCCGCTCCATCTGCTTGGCTACTCGCTCGGTGCGCGGGTCTCATGCGAAGCGCTCAACATACTCGTTTCGAACGGCTACACCGATATTCCGGCCTCCGTCTCGCTGCTCGGCGGGGCGATTCCCGACGATAGCGTGACCGAACGCGGACCATACGGTGACGCGATCGCGACGACAACCGGCCCGGTCAACAATTTTCACAGTCGAAACGACCGGGTCCTCGGGTGGGTATACCGAATCGGCGACCGAAACCGCGCCGTCGGATACGACGGCATCAGTGACCCGAACGCGGCTCCAACGGGATATACCGATATAGATGTCACAGCGCTCGTCGACGATCATTACACGTATTTCCATCCGGAAGACGGCTGTTTACCGCGGGTCGTCGAACGGCTCGGATGAAGTCTCAGTAAGGGCTCACTCGGATACAGCGTCCACATCCGAACCATCGACGCGGTAGAGGACGAGCAACGCGACCAACAGCGTGAGTTCGAGTATTTTGCTTATCATCGCGACCGAGTCGTCGACGAGATGGATCCGTATTGTCTCGATGACGCCGGTATCGGAGTGGCCGTGTGCATGAATATGGGGCCAAAAGCCGCCGTGATCGAGAACGGTGTGCCACGCACCGTAGCCGAAGAGATACATCACCATTAACGCGGCCCCTGCGAGGTAGAGCCGCCGAGTGAACAGCCCGTTGTACGCCAACAAGAGGCCGAACACGATCAGAAACGCCGAGAGCGTGAATGCGAGCGGCCGGGGATCGAACAGCGTCCCGAGTTGGAGATGTTGGATAAGCCGCGGTGCCCCCAATCGAGGGTGAAGGAGATGGATCGCCGCGACCATGATCGCCAAGACCGCCGCGATATACCGAAGCTCGCGAACACCGGTTCGAAAGAACGATCGAGATCGAATATCCTCCATTGTGAGATCAAAGAGGTGAGCTATCAAACCGGTTCTGGTTCGGGCCAAGGCTACCGATTCCGAAGACGGTTGTCACCGGATATTTAAGCAATAGGCTGTCTAACTGAGAGGTATGCGTGGTATTCGGATCGGGAGCGCGTTCGGCATCCCGATCAGGCTCAACTGGACGTTCTTGATCGTGTTACCGCTGTTCGCGTTTCTCATCGGTGCGGAAGCGGCGGCGATCGCCGAGTTAATAAACGAAATGCTCGGGGCGACGATCGATCTCGAAGCAGTCAGTGCGGGGTCGATGCCGTGGATTCTCGGACTCACCGCTGCGCTCGGCTTATTTGGGGGTGTGTTGCTCCACGAGTTCGGCCATTCACTGGTCGCGATGCGCTACGGGTATGAGATCGACTCGATCACGCTGTGGTTACTCGGTGGGGTCGCCAGTTTCACCGACTTTCCAGAGAACTGGAAACACGAATTCTGGATCGCGATCGCGGGCCCGATCGTCAGCGTCGGGGTCGGCATCGCGTGCTATCTCGTTTTCGTTCTCGTTCCGGCCGGGTCGAACGCGATGCATTTCGTCTTCGGATATCTTGCGCTGTTGAACATCGTTCTCGCGGTGTTCAATATGTTACCCGCGTTTCCGATGGACGGTGGGCGGATCCTCCGAGCGCTCATGGCCCGCAATCAGCCACACGCACAAGCGACGCAGCGAGCAGCGTCCATCGGAAAAGTGTTCGCGTTTTTGCTCGCGCTCGTCGGGTTGTTCGGCAATTGGCTTCTCATCTTGCTCGCGCTTTTCATCTATATAGCGGCATCCGGCGAAGCACAGCAGACAACGCTGAAGGCCGCGTTCGAAGACGTCACCGTCGTCGACATCATGACGACACGCGAGAATCTTCACACCGTCTCCGAGGAGACGACCGTCGCTGAATTGATCGAGCGAATGTTTCGTGAACGACATACCGGATATCCGGTGATGAACAATGCCGAACTCGTTGGCATGGTGACGTTGGAGGACGCCAAATCGATTCGGGAGGTAGAGCGGGATGCATACCGCGTCGAAGACGTGATGGAACGAGACATCGAATCAGTGACACCGGATGCGGACGCGATGACGGCGCTCGAGACCATGCAAAAACGCGGCGTCGGTCGGCTTCCGGTCGTTGATGAGGACGGACGGCTCGTCGGGCTCATCTCCCGGACGGATCTGATGACGGCGTTCAACATCATCCAGACGGGAAATTCCCCGAATGCGCCCGAAAGCCGATCAGTGCTCCAAGACGATCGATCGCTGTAGGTGCGGTTCAGTACGATACAATCGGCTTACTCCTCGGGATCGCCTCGAAGCGCGGCTTCACGTAAGCTCTGGCATCGCTCACTTTCGACCGCGAGCTCGGGAACGGAGGTCGGTTTTCCGTCTTCGTCGATCGCAACGAAGACGAAGTACGATTCCGTGGTCTCTTCTCTCTCGCCCGACCGTGGCGACTCACGAAAGGCTCGAAGCCGAACGCGAACGCTCGTTCGACCGGCGGCGTAGACGTACGACTCGATAACACAGATGTCGCCCTGCGGGATGGGTCGTTTGAAGTCCAGCTCGTTGATCTTCGCGGTGACACACGTCTCTCCGGCGTGCCGCATCGCGGACATCGCACCCACTTCGTCCATCCATTTGACGACGTTTCCACCGTGTGCGGACGCGTGGTTGTTCGTATGGGTCGGCTGGACTCGTTGGCGATTCTCGATGTAGGTGTCGCTGACGCTCGACATACGCGTACGAGGATCAGCACCGGCAAAGACCCGTCGACGGACGACGAAATGCCGGGATAACGTGTAGAGAGATCACCGAGACGGACGCAGCGGCTGTCGAAGGCGCCAGCAATCGTTCGACGGATCGAGTCGAGAGGGTTCCGCGCCACGTTCGGCGAGAATACCGGCGTGATACAGCATCGCTTTCAATTGGAAGACCGTCGGTGAGTGAAATAGCTCGCCATGGTGAAGCGCATCCGACTGGAGCGTACCATCCGCCGCTAATGCTCGGTTTCGAGCGGTCGCTGTCCCACGAAGGAATAGCTCGACGGTGAACGTCGGATGGTGGACGTAGAGCCACTCGACGAGATCGACGAGCGACGGCGCAGCGATCCCGTCATCATACATCGTTTGAAGCTCCTCGACGAGTAACTGGGTTGCAGGATACCGCCAGACGACGCGTCGAGTGATCGAGCCCCACTCCGGGGCCAGTTCACAAAACCGGGTTTGTGAGCCTTTCCAGTCCGGAAAGCGATCCAACGCGGCATCGACCGAGCCGTACCGAGACAGCGCGAACCGAACGACCTCCTCACCGAGCGGGGTGAGATCGGTTCGATTCGGACGTTCGTCGATCAAGCCGAGAAACGCGGCCCCGGTTCGAGCGCCGTCTGTTTCTCGAACGACGCGTTCGGCGAGAACCGACTCAGTTTCCGCCAGATGATACACTGCGAGCGGATACGCGAGATAATTCTTCGGATGATTCAGGCTAAAGGATTTGTTCGCGACGCCCTGTGCGGTTGCTTGAAACCGGATCGCGCTTGCGTCATCGGACGTCCGATTCCCGACCACTCGAGGAGTTTCGAGCGGGGTGACCGCCCCGTCAGCTTCGACGCCGAGCACACCGACGTTGAGTTCGCGCGCGAGTGTCCGATCGGCTCGCGATACCGCATCGATCGGCGCGGTGACGAAGGCGGCGTTCGCCTCGTGAAGCCGGTCGTACGCCTGAACGATCCCGCGTTCGACATCGACCGAGGCGATCTCCGTGTACCCTTTCGCTTCGATGGCGATGAGCGGTGGAGCGTCACCGAAGCGTTCGACCGCGAGAAACTCCGATTCCAGCGCACCGACGCCGACCAGATCCGGGTATCCAGAGCCGAGACGGACGTGATTGAACGGGGCGAGTTGCTCCCGAACCGATCGTTGAACCGATCGATCATCAAGCCACTCATCGGTGGCAAACTGCGTATCGACGACGGCGTACGTGTTCGAGCGGCCGTCGTCTGGAAACAGCCGGCGCTTGGTGTAGGCGAGCACTTGCGGTTCCGAAAGCGATACGGCGGTTGCCACGCGTTCGAAAGTGTCGCGAGAGGATATGAAACTTCGGCTGACGGTTATCGAAAGAGCTAGATTCCCTCGTCCGAATCCGAACCGTATTCGATGAGTTCTTCGAATCCACTTTCGTCTTCCGTCTCGTCTTGACTTTCGATCGCGACCTGCTGTATCGCTTTGATCCGCGGTACGTCTGTGACACCCGAGAGCATGACGAGGGCGGCCACACGGTTTTCGCTCGGAAGCGGGTAATCGCCCGCCCGAACCTCGCGGCAGTCGGTCTCGGATTCGAGCCACTCGCGCGCGTTATCGATCCCTTTTCGGCTCAGGTGTTCGGGCGGACCGGACACGATCAAGAGCGCCCGTGCCGCGCTGTCGCGCTCACACGGGAGCGTGAGTTTTCCGAGCGTCGCCCGGCGGACGAGAGACATGATGCGGTTCGTCGCGTCCCCCGCGGATTCGAGATCGGCGTCAGCGTCGGTCGATCCCAAGAGCCGGCCGAGTAACCCACGACCACCACTGTTTTTCGTCTCAATCGCTTCGGAGGCGTATCCGATCGTTGCAATCCCGCCGCCATCGAGCGTGTTGATGATCTCTGACGAGTCGACGACGCTTTCGGCGATTCCCCCGGAAAGTGCTTCGATCTCACCGGCGGAGAACAGCATCCCGAAGCGAGTCGCGATCTGATCGTTGATCTCCGTGTATCCTTCCGAAAGCGTTTCGCCGCTCGTTCGCATGGCATCGTTGTCGAAAAGCAAGAGACTATCCGTCGAACGGGCGAATCGCTGGAGCGATTTCGCCGCGTTTCGATTGTAGATACCACCCTCTTCGGCACCCGGGAGAATTCCGAGCCCGTAGACCGGTTCGGCATAGATCTCACCGAGCCGGTCGGCAACGACGGGCGCACCGCCGCTGCCGGTTCCACCACCGAGTGCCGCGATAACCAAAAACGCATCAATATTGCTGGTGGCTGCCCGGCCGACCACCTCGACGACCTCGTGGATGTCCTCTTGGACACACTCTTGTCCCGTCTCGGGATCGGTCCCGGTCCCGTGACCGCTGACTATCGATTGGCCGACGAGGAGTCGATTCGAGTCGGGAACGTGAGAAAGTCCCATGAGATCCGTTTTCGCGGAGTTAATCGCGACCGCGTGTTCGACGAACTCCGTCCCACGAGTTCGATCGTACTCGATCAACTGATCGAGGACTTTCCCACCAGCTTGCCCGACACCGACGATTGCGAGTCTCATGGACGGTAGGATGTGGAGGAACGTTCACCGGAAACGAATTCGTTCGTTGTGGGCGCCTCGACGATTACTGGCTTCACTGTCGTGCGCTCAGTAGTGGAGGGAAACATACGTACACTCACCAAGCACGTAATATTCAATGTTCGGGTGGAACGAAATCAGGGGTACCTGAATGTTCAAACCGAGAGTATCGACCGAACAGGCAGCGCCGATCGATTCCGATCGCGTCGAGCAGTTTCCACCGATTTATAGGCGTTCATTCGCTAGGGACGGTATGGCAAGCGACGAGGAGACCACATCGAACGAGACGGGTAACGCGGACGAAAGCGAACCGTTCGAAGATGAGGGCACAACCACCGAGGTGTCGGAGGAATCGCCCGACGCGGAGATGGAGGCCGACGAGGCGGACTCAGAGGACGCCGCGGAGTCCCGATCGGTAACGGACGTCGAAACGATCGTCGTCGATTCGGCGGACGTTATCCGAGCGTTCGCGTACAACGGGCAGGAAGATATTCCGAAAGGAAAGGCGATTTTTGCGCTGACGCCGCCGTTCGGTGAAACGGTCGAGCCGACGATGCAGCACCTCGACGACGATCTAACCAGCGGTACCCCCGGCGATGAGGTCCACATCCGACCGTTCCGCTTCGTCACGGACGGTCGTCGTGTCATCGAACAGCGACCGACGCGACAACTCGCGAAAGAAGAACTCGAAGCGGAAGATCCGGACGACTCGGCGATCGAAGCGTGGATCGACGAAGCGATGGAGACGTGGAAAGCCCACGCTCGAGACAACCTCGTGGATTCGGTCGACATATACACGCCACACGGAATGGCGTTCATCGATGTGGAGTACCGCGACGAAGAGTGAGTTCGGGTGGGCTACTCGACAGTAACGCTTTTCGCCAGGTTTCGAGGCTTATCGATCGATCGGCCGAGTTTCGCCGCGGTATAATACGACACGAGTTGGAGTTGGATATTCGCTAAGACCGCGGCCATTCGCGGCTCCGTCTTGGGGATCTCCAGTAGGTGATCGGCGTATCGATCGACATCGGATCGTCCGTCCGTGATCGCAACGACCGGCGCGTCGCGGGCTTCGACCTCTTTGACGTTCCCGATCGTTTTACGCGCGAGTTCACCGTCTCCGACAACGGTCGCGAACACCGGCGTGTCCGCGGTGACGAGCGCGAGGGGGCCGTGTTTTAATTCACCGGCCGGGAACCCTTCTGCGTGTTTGTAGCTGATCTCTTTCATTTTCAATGCCCCCTCCATGGCAACGGGATAGTTCAACCCCCGTCCGATGAAAAAGTACGCGTCTGCATCGAGATAGGCATCAGCAACGGCCTCAGCGTTCGATTCATCGAGAACGGTTTGAACGTCGCCCGGGAGATCGCGCAACGCTGAAACGACGGTTCGATCCGGCGCTTCATTCCGTGCGATCTGTGTCAGCAGATTGAGGGCGGTTTGTTGGCCGGCAAACGTCTTCGTTGCGGCGACCCCGATT
>SKKJ01000211.1 GCA_007121575.1 Natronomonas sp. | reverse complement strand
GATCGTAATCGCGGTCGTCAGCACCGACGATCTCACCGATGTCCGCCGTGATTCGAACGGTTGTGCGAGGAAGTCCCGGCACCGATTCGCTTCGTTCGTCCGATCCGTTCTCCGCCGCACGTCCCGGCGTCGGCGTTGAGCCCTCGAGCCCTTCCTCCGACGTTTCAGTCGCTTGGGACGGTACCCGCCCGGTACCACTGGAATCGGCCGAATCAGTCGGTGCTGCGTTCTGTGTGGGTGGCTCAGGCTCCGGTGGCTGCGGCGGTGACGAATTCGCATCACTCGCCGCGGATGGCGTATCCGCGACGGACTCCGGCCCGCTCCCCATCAGATCGGCCGCGCTAACACCGTCCGCTGCCGAGGCCGGTTCGGACGGTCGGTCTGCGGTCATCGAACGGCGTTCGCCCCCAGGAGGCGTTTCGGCGGCGTCCATCGGCGTAGAATCAGTGTCTGTCTGCGCGGGATCAGTGTCCGCCGGTGATGACTGCTCATCGATCGAGCACGAAACGGTCGGTGCATCACCGTCGAGAACTGACAGGACCCGCTCTCGGTTCGATTCGATGCGAGCGACGAGATCATCGAAAAGCGCTTCTTCCTCGCTTGTGAGCCCATCATCATCGACCGGCATTCCGGCTGCCGCGATGGATGCCTTCTTTACGACTTTCCCCACACGCCGTTCATAGATCGCCTCAACAGTGCTTTCTGCAGTCTCTATGTCATCGCTTAGTCGTCTTACTTCGGGTTCCGAAAACGGATCGTCAGCGGCTTCTACGACTCGCGCGCGCTCTTCGTTGAGCCCGCTGATGAACTCGCCGACCTCTCTGTAAAACGACGATCGCAGATGCTGGAGGTCACTCGATTGACGCTCGCGTGCCTGCACGGATTGGAGTTCGTCGAGATTCATTCTCCTGCTTTGGTTGCGTGACCACGGGCCATCGCGAACACGCCCGCGTACTCTGGCACCGAAGACACTCCCTCGGGGAGCCTAAATCTTTCCCCACGTAGTTCGACGGTCGTCTGTTCGGGTACATATATCATAATTTCGTTGCCGATGAACGTCTCTGGGACGGGGTCGGAGAGAGGATCGAACGAATCCAACGCATCACGTTCGATGCGTTGAACCTCGAGGCCGGTCCCTCCGTGAAGACTTCCCGGCAAGCGAATAAGTCGATTGATGTCGGTCGTCACCGGCTCGTCGATCGGCGCTCGCTGTGATTCGATCACGTCCACAAAAAGGAGTCGAGCAACGCTGAAAATCGCCGGATGTACGTCGACATTTCCCCGAGCCAACTCGTCGCGGTTGTTCGTTGCGGCGTTCAGCGCCGCATTCGCCTTTCCTTCACCGATCCCTTCGAATTCTTGAAGCCGTGCGAGGGCGTCTGTCTCTTGTACTGACAGCAACTCATCGAGGAACGCATCGAGTCGCTCGCGAGTTCGTTTGGCCCATCCACCGTCCGGCAGTGTTCGTTTGTGTGCCGGCGAACTCCGCCCGGCGCTTCCGGAAACGGCGTGTGTCGAAACGATATCTTCGAACTCGATACCCTCCCCGAGGACGTATTCGACGATCTCTCGGCGTGCGGCCCGACCCAGTCCGAGTACGTCGTCTCGTCGAACGTGAACGTGATATCCCCGTCCGCCCGAAAAGACGATCTCGAGGTCATCGAATCCGAAATCGGACTCCAAGATATCGAGCAGCCGAAACAGTGCGTTTTTACATTCGTTGAGCATCTCGCCGTAACTCGCTGCATTCGGATCGACCCCGGGAAGGTGATCCGCGTCCAAATCGAAGACGAGGTCGGAGCCGCGCCATCCTTTTTGCCCCATACTAGACGCTCCCGGATCGTCGTATCGTCCGGCGGAAAAATAGACGTGCCGCGGTCGCTCGCCGGCGAGAAAACCCTTGAAATCGCCACCGCCAGCGAGGTCCAGATACGAGTGGTGGCGAACCATCGTCGTCGTTTCGTTCCACGTGATGTATCCCCACTCGCGCTCGTTCGCGTTCGGTGGCGGAGACAGTTCCGCACGCCGATAGTGGTCGCCAAATCGACCTTTGAGATACGTACGAGTGCGGTCGTTCATAGGTCGGCTTCGGGAGAGGAGCGAAAAAGCGTTGCCGTCTCATCCGCCGTCATCGGTCGTTCCTTAATCGATCATTTCCCGGGGACGAACCGGGACAGCTTCGACGCGAACCCTCCGTCACCGAGTCGGAGATAATACGCGTCACCTCGATCCTCATAATAGTTATTCACCCGGCGGACGATCTCGAACCCGAGCTGTTCATAGAACTCGAGGGCGGGATCGTTTGTCGTTCTCGCGTGGCACGTAACGGAGCTGTGTTCCTCGGCGACCGTGGCGATGAGCCGCCGACCATAGCCTTCGCCGCGGTGGTCCGGCGATACCGCCAAAAAGAGGATATATCCATCGCGGCGCGTGGCGGCGAAACCGACGAGCGTTTCGTCATCGTAATCCGGTTCGACGAGTGCGTACACCTTCGACTGTCGATACGCCTGCGTAAAGAAATCGCGTCGCTGCTTGAGGACGCCTTCGTTGCTCCGGATACGTTCTTTGAGATCCCACGCATCCTCGGCGAACGCGTCGTCACCTGTCTCGACCGTCCGGATATCGATGGTGACACTCACTGCCATGAACTACGAATCGACCGAATATAACTTTAACTTCACCGCCCGCGCATGAGGATGGGTATCTCGGTGCTTACAAAGGTTTAGCATATCCGAGTCCGTTCATGAGCGTGCGATCTATGAAGAATAGCCAGTCTCCAACCGAGAGGTGGAACCAGTGAGTTTCGAACTCCGTGAGCATACGGCGGACATCGCTGTCGAAGCGACCGGTAAAACCCTCTCTGAAACGTTTGAAAACGTTGCGAACGGGTTTTCTGTGGCACACTGTGACTCGATTCCCGACGCGGGTGTTCGTTTTTCGATGGTCGTCGAAGCCGAATCAACCGAGGCGCTGCTCTTCGATTATCTCGACGAACTCGTCTATCAACGCGATGTCCGTGGAGTGCTTCCGGTCGATCACGAAGTTTCGATTGATCCGAGCGGCCTCCGGGTTGAGGCGTCCGCTCGGGGCGTCCCGTTCGAAGTGATAGACGCCCGTGAAATAAAAGCCGTCACCTATTCGGATATGGTGCTCGAAGAGACCGAGTCTGGGTGGCGTGCGTACGTCGTCTTCGACGTGTGACCGGAGCGTAAATCGGTTGAAGGCCGGTTGCGTGAAAATAGCTGCTGCGTTGTTCTGTTAGAACGCCGCTAATTCATTGAAACGACAAATCGATTGGTTCAGCGGCTACCATTGTTAATTAAGCGCTCTATTCCGATAGCTGAAAGAAGCATTAAAGTTAAATGATACAATTATCTGTTTCATGGGGATATCAGTCTGTGATACGGTCGAGACCTTGTTGGCATCCGTACAGGAGGAAATCGAGGATGACGACCTCACCTTTAAACTTAGGACTGCTCGACAGTTGAATCTCGCGTGCAAAGACGAAATGGAGGCGTTCCAGTCGACGATCGAGAACGCGGATCTCGACGAAGAGACCGAGACACGACTTCGAGAGCTGGGATATCTTTAACCGGGGCGATGTCAGCGCCTACTGAACCCGCTATAGTCCATCGAGCAATCCAAATAACACGTTAACAGGGATCATGAGCTAACGGCTCATGGAAAACCACGTAAAATCAGCCGAAAGGAGTTCGATTCGCCGTTCGATACAGACAGTTTTATACCATCCCACACCGGACATCGATATGTCGCTCGCTTGGTGTAGCCCGGCCAATCATATTGGCCTTTCGAGCCGATGACAGGGGTTCAAATCCCCTAGCGAGCATATATTCTTACCCGCCAAACAGCTGTGCTTCAGGTCTACGATCGAGTTCTACGATGATCAGAACGCTCTTGGTCTGAAAACGTCCGAATCCAACTATGACACCAACAGCCCACCATACCGGACTGACGGTCGCTGACCTCGATGCATCGGTCGAGTTATATACGACTACGCTCGATTGCACCGTCGAAACCGACTTTACTGTGAGCGGCGAGGCGCTCGCAACCGTTCTCGATACGGACGACGTCACCGGGCGGTTTGTCCACCTTCGATCCGGTGCCACACGGATCGAGCTCGTCGAATACGACTCAGACAGAAGACAGCAACCGAACGGCGAATCCCAAGCGAACAGTTCGCTCACCGATCCAGGGACGGTACATCTCGCGTTCGCAGTCGAAGACGTCGACTCGTTCGTCGAAGCACATTCCGACAGTTTAGACGCGCTGAGCGAACCGCGAACGACCGAAAGCGGGACGCGATTAGTCTTCGTTCGTGATCCGGAAGGGCGCTTCATCGAATTACTCGAAGTGTGACCGTTACCGCTTTGTAGCCGCCCCGGTGAGACACTACACCAATGATCGCTCGCGCGGCCGCACCGGCGGCAGGAACGATATTGAACGCCCTCTCTAACGGATATGGATCGGCCTTCGCGATCGACGCGTACACCGAAGCGACCGTCGAACTCGACGGAACTGGCACGGTATCCGGTGAGATCGAAGGTGCTCCAGATGCCGATACGCGATTGATCGAGCGCTGTGTCGAGTTGACCGTCGAACGGTTCGGAGACGGACAGGGAGGTCACGTTAGCACGGAGAGTGAGATACCGATGGCCTCGGGCTTGAAAAGCTCGAGCGCCGCGGCTAACGCGACGGTGCTCGCGACGCTCGATGCGCTCGGTGTACGCGTCGATCGCGAGGATGCGTGTCGGCTCGGCGTCGACGCCGCTCGAGACGTCGGTGTGACGGTTACCGGTGCGTTCGATGACGCCTCTGCATCGATGCTAGGTGGCGTCACCGTCACCGATAACACGAGCGATACACTGCTTCGCCGGGACGAACCGGAATGGGACGTTCTCGTTTACACCCCGGACGAGCGAGCGTTCTCGGCGGACGCTGATGTATCACGCTGTGAACGGATCGAACCGATGGCGGATCTAGTCTACGAACTCGCGATGGAGGGTGAGTACGAACCCGCGATGGCCGTCAACGGATTCTCGTTCTGTGCGGCGTTGGAGTATCCAACGGAGCCACTGATCGAAGCGCTCCCGACAGCGATCGCTTCTCTCTCCGGAACTGGCCCGAGCTATACCGCGATCGGAGATCGGAACACGCTGAAGTCGCTTAAAAACGTCTGGGAACGGCGAGACGGGAACGTGTGGCTCACGACGACTCAACGGGCTGGTGCCGTCGTTCGATAACGAGGCGAAATTGTACTCAGAGCCACGTCAGGTTCCAACGAACCATCGCCAGTGCTGTTCGAGCGGCTCGTCGACCTCTGTGAGTAGCTCGTTGGCTCGCCTGATTCGCTCGCTTGGCTCCTCTTTCGGATACAGACGGGCGGCCATCGCCGGAACCGAGTGAAACGCTCGGAGCGCATTCGGGCTCGTCTCGAACGACCAACGACCGGTTTCGATATCGAATTCGGTACGGAGTGCGCGCTCGACCGCGTCGGCGTCCGTCGGTGATCGCGACGTTCGTGACAGCTGTTCGAAGACGTCCTCGCCGGCTTTCGTTCGCCAACCGAGCGGTACAACTGCACCGACGGTTCCGCCCGAGCAAAGAACACGGCGCGCTTCTGTCACGGCTCGGTCGGGCTTCGGGGTTAAAAACAACGACGCGGTAAATGCGACCGCATCGAAACTGTCTGAAACGAACGGTATTTGATCGAAGTCTCCCTGCACTCGGTCTGCCGCCGGATTCGATCCGAGCATCCGGTGACTGAGATCGAGAGCGATCGGTGTTGCGCCGCGAGCTGTGATTTCTTCGCTACTGATTCCGGTCCCGGCCCCGGCATCGAGCACCGTTTCGAGCGGTACCGCTGCTCGAGCCGCCATCTCGTGATATAGTCTCGATGCGAGCGAGGCAAACCGGCCCGTAAGTCGTTCGTATTCGTCGTATTTCGCCGGACTCAAATCGAAATTTCGCTGAATGATTTCTTTCATAAATACTCGACCATCGTTCTTTAGCGTGTAGAGACGGTTTGTTCACCGTAATCGACACCGATACGTATGCTATATCGGCAGCGATCTAATATTACACTACCAACGATCACCGCACAGCCACCCAACGGTTTATCGCGATGCCGGTTCACCTGCCGGATCTACAGCGTTTAATTGTGTCCGAACCGTACCGTTCGTATGTACGATACGACAACCCGGCGGGGATTCCTCGCGGCAGGCGCAGCCGTTTCCGTCGCACTCGCCGGTTGTTCGAGTGACACATCGATCGATCCGGACGCGATCGATTCAGGCGATCGACCCGCTCTCGGCGATGAAGACGCTCCCGTTACGTTGACCGTCTTCGAAGATTTCGCCTGTCCCTCGTGCCGCCAATTTAAAACACAGATGACGCCCGCGATCGTCGAGCAGTATGTCGATCCCGGCGATATTCGGTATCTCCATGCCGACTTTCCGATACCGGTTGATGATACGTGGTCGTACGCCGTTGCGGGGGCTGCACGGGCTGTCTTCGAAGAAGCTGGAAACGACGCGTTCTGGGATTTCGCGTCGGCGATCTACGATCACCAAAATAACTACACGTACGACGCGATCGAAACCGTCGCTGATGAGGTCGCCGGCCTCGGTGCGGTAGCCAGAGACGCCGCAGAAAACGACAGCTATCGAGAGTATCTCGACGACGAACGAAGCCTGGGCGAACGATGGGGTGTCCGCGGCACTCCATCCGTGTTCATCAACGACGAGCAAGCCGACCTCAACGAACTCGGTTCAGAAATCGAAGAAGGACTCCAATCGGCCTGATCGGTCGCTGTGAATTCGCTCTCACTTCAGTTGTGCGAAGCCGTGCGCACCGTTTCGGTGCTTGGTTGTTCCGTTGATTCGCATGAATTCGGCGTTTTTACGCGCAGTCTCGAGGTCGTGTGCGCCGGCGTAGGACAGTCCTGATCGAATCCCGGCAGTGAACTCGTTGAGCCGTGGTTTAACCGAACCGGTGTATTCGGTAACCGCTTCGACACCCTCGTCCGCTTCGACTTCGCGATCTTTATCGGTTCGGTCCTCAGCGGCGGCGGCGGTCGACATCCCTCGCGACCGTTTATATTTTCTGCCATCGATCTCGATCACCTCACCGGGCGATTCGTCAGTCCCTGCAAAGTACCCACCCATCATCACCGCGTCTGCACCAGCCAACAGCGCCTTTACCGCATCGCCCGAGGTTCTGATCCCGCCGTCGGCGATCGTCGTCACGCCGAGTTCCCGCGCTGCCGCCGCACACCGTTCGACGGCGGTAAACTGCGGGACGCCGAATCCAGTCACCTCCCGTGTCGTACAGTGCGAACCGGGACCGACACCGACTTTGACACAGTCCGCGCCGGCCATTGCGAGATCTTTCACACCGGCTTCGGTTGCGACGTTGCCGGCACAGATCGGCGTGTCCGGAAATCGCTCGGAGAGCGTTTTGGTCGCGTCGATCGCCCGTTCCATGTGTCCGTGGGCGACATCCAATACGACGGCACGCGCGCCGGCATCGATGAGCGCATCTGCGCGTGTTTCGTACTGCTCTGCGATACCGATCGCTCCAGCGACCGGCACACCTGTCTCGGTAACCGACCGGACCATCTTCGCTTGCTCATCGATCGAAAGGAACCGATGAATGACACCGAGTCCGCCCATCTCACCGACAGCTTGGGCCATTTCGGCTTCGGTAACGGTGTCCAT
>SKKJ01000093.1 GCA_007121575.1 Natronomonas sp. | reverse complement strand
TGTCGCTCAACATTTTCGCGATCGAGATCCCTCGATCCACGGATTTCGACTGTTCGATGCGACCGACGGAATCGTAGAAACCGGTCAGACTGAGGGTGTCTGCACGGCGGCCGCGCTCGACGGTGATCGAATCACGCTGATCGAAGAGCCGGTGCGATATCACGACGACGGAGCGGTTCGCGGCGAGTACGCGCTCCGAATGAACTAGCGGGGAGACTCAAGCGGCGAACGATCGCGATCTCAGATTCCCTCCGCGTCGGGACCGAACGCCGCCGCCAACAGTCCCGGCACGTCTTCGGGGCGGACGCCGGCGTACCATTCGTTTTGCGGTTGGATCGTAATCGCGGTGCCGTCCTCGCTGCAAAGCCCCAGACAGTCAGTCGTCGAAACGCCGATCGGCGACCAAAACGCATCCCGTTCCCGAAGCCACGCCTTCACCGCGGCGGTGGTCTCCTCTCCCCCGGCATCGGCACAGCAGGCGTATTCCGAATCGCGATCGTTCACGCAGACGAAGACGTGGGCTGCGAGGCGAGTCGTCTGTTCGTCGGTGCGCCGTTTCACGGTCAATCCGAAAGCGCCCCCACGCTCTGTTGGGAGACGCTTTCAGAGTGGTTCCTTCCGCGGCGGCGAAGTCCGACGAACGCCGCGGCGATTAAAAGCCACAGCGCGGCCTGGCTCAAAACGGCAAGGCCCTGATAGGCGGTGACGAGATCGGTCGACAGGTCAGGGTGGGTCGTCACCGTCGGCGCGGCGAGCGCGAGGAGACCGACGACGGCGAGTATCGGTACCACACTGGCAGAGAGGACAAATCCGAGACCGCGTTGGCGACTGCGGTTGTACGCGAAAACTGCGGTAATGGCGGTAATAGCGCCGAAAGCGACAAGTCCGACATAGAGTCCCAGGCGAACGTCGATTCCGTAAGCGTGCTCGGCACCGGGAGCGGCGGGTGGAAGCACGAGCCACGGGACCGCCGAGACGGTAAGGAAGCCAGCGGCGGCGAGGACGTACGGTTTGATCGCCTCGGGTCCCGGAAGTGCGGGTTCGAACAGATACAGCGCGACGGCGAAGAGGCCGCCGAGAAAGATCGCCCACAGCACGGCGCTGCCGGCGCTGACGATCGCCATCGTCGTCTCGGAGACAGCGTGTGCGTGACCGCCGTGATCATGTCCGTGTCCGTGTCCGTGGTCGTGTGCGTGACCCGCATCGTGAACGTACTCGGTGAGCGGGTTTCCGACGAAGATCATGTACACAGCGTAGCCGAGACCAGCGACGAGACCGGCTGCGACGCCGCGTTGAAGATACGTGGCAAACATAGATCAGTGACAAGTGATCCCGGCAGCGTGTCGGAAGTTGTGCATCGAATCGTGAACGAGCGGTTCCTGTACGAATAAGAGTGTGAAGGCGATAGCCGTCCCGAAGGCGAGGCCGGCGAGAATCTGTGCCGGCGTCAGTTCGTTTCGGGCCAACTCAACTCGAGTCCTGACGGTTTCGTTCGTTGTCATAAATTCAAATTGTCTTTCTACAACCTAGTTTGTAAAACTTCGGATCGAGCGGCCAATAGATCCCGAAAGCTATCGGACTCGTGCGGTCTCACCTTCGACACGTTCGGGCGTCAGGGCGTCGAGTTCGACGAGCGTCCCGTCGGTCACGGAAACGACATCCGCGAGCAGTCCACGGTCGTCGCCCGCCTCGACACAGACGACTCGAGCGCCGGTCGAGGCGAGGCACGCTGCGGCCTTTCGTGTCTCGGCGGTCGGATTCGCGTCGGCGTTCGCTCGACCGTCCGAGACGACGACCGCGACGGCGGCATCGGGATCGGCACGGTCGATCAGTTCCGCGGTCGTACGTAAACCAGCGGGGAGCGGCGTTCGATCGCCGGTCGGCAATTCCTTCAGATGGCGGGCCGCGAGCGTGACGGAATCGGTCGGCGGCAACAGCACTTCCGCGCCCTCGCCCGCGAAGGCGACGACCGCGACGCTATCGCGTTCGGTGTATGCCCCTTCGAGCAGTTCGAGCGTGACGCCCTTCGTCCTCGCCATTGCAGGACGCATCGAGGCGCTGGCGTCGACCGCGAAGACGACGAGCGCCTCGCCGGAACCGGATCGAACCGACTGGCGGAGATCGCGTGTTTCGATGCGGTCGCTGCCGCGGGCGGCGGCGGCGCGAACCGAGGCGGCGGCATCGATGCCGGAGCCGGAATCGGCCGGTTCGGTTCGAACGCGAACACCCTCGCTTCGAATGGAAGGTGTCGACTCCGCACGCCCGGTTCCTGATTCGCTCTCCGCATCGGGGGACTCAATGTCCGGCTCGGCGACTCCATCGATCGGATTGACCGGCTGACCGAGAACGAGCGGCGTTGCCTCTTCGCCGTCTGAATCGCCAGGATCGTCCGAGGCATCCGAATCGATTCCGTCCGTTCCGCCGGAGTCGGCCCCGCCCGCCGCGTTCGGTTCAGGCGTCGGTTCGTCGGCCCCTCGGCTTCGGTCACGATCGGAACCGCTGGAAGCGTCCGGTTCGTCATTCAGCGTCGTCCCCTCCGGAGAGGGTTCGGCGTCCGGCGTCGTCTCTTCCGATCCCGATTTTGAGGCGTCGTGGCTCGTTTCTGTTTCGCTTTCTCCCCCGCTTTCGCTTTCTCCGTCTTCCCCGTGTTCACCATCAGAGTCGGTACCCGACTCGGTATCGTCCGATCTCTCGAAGTGATCGTCGATCACGTCCTCGGCGTCGGGGGCGTCCTCGAACGGCGTCGATCGCATTCGATGAGCGAGCGCGAACGAGGCGGCGGTCCGGATATCGCCGTCGATCACGGTGGACCGGCCGTCGAGAGCGGCGAGTGCGCGGGCGGCACAAGCCGTCGCGATGTCGGCTCGATGGCCGTCAACGCCGGCGTGCAAACAGAGTTCGGCGATCTCGCGTTTGTGGCCGTCGGTCAGTTCGACCGAGTCGAGACGTTCGCGGGCCGAACGGAGTCGGTCGCGAGACTCGTCGGTCTCGTCAGCCCAATCGTTCGAGTCACTGACGCCGAGAGCGTGGTCGATGATCGCGACTCGATCGTCGATATCGCGTTCGCCCTCGACGTCGACCGAGAGTGCGAACCGGTCACGCAACTGCGGGCGGAGATCCCCTTCCTCGGGGTTCATCGTGCCGACGAGGGTGAACTCCGCCGGGTGCGACCGGCTGACGCCGTCGCGCTCGATCCGATTGACACCGGAGGCGGCCGCGTCGAGCAACACGTCCACGAGGTGATCGTCGAGGAGGTTCACTTCGTCGACATACAAAAACCCGCGGTTCGCACGGGCGAGCAACCCGGGATCGAACGACGCCTCCCCGGCCAGCGCATCCGAGACCGAGAGCGTTCCGACGACGCGCTCTCTCGTCGCACCGAGCGGCAGCGAAACGAACGGAACGGCCCGCGTTTCGACGGGATACGTCGCGCGCTCGCGGCACTCGTGACACTGTCGAGTGCGGTCGTCGGGGGGACAGCCGTACGGACAGTCGGAAACGGCGCGTTGGGCGGGCAACAGTTCGGCGACGCCCCGAACGAGCGTCGATTTGGCCGTTCCCTTCTCACCACTCACGAGCAAACCGTCGAGAGAGGGATCAGCTGTGACGCACAAAAGCGCCTCCTTCAGCCGTTTCTGCCCAACGACCGCGCCGAACGACGTGGAAACGCTTTTATTGTCTGCATTATCAAACACACTTGGATTAACACAAACGGAGTTTATCAAACTTATGCCAACGGTTGGACTCTACACCGCGACCGAAAACGAACTGGGCGCGTTACAGCGCGCCGCCGGCGAAACCGACACCGATCTCGTCGTTCGCTCCGAGAGCGACCTCGACGATCCCGAAGCGGTCGAGGCGTTCTGTGAACAGCTAGCCGAGTGCGACGCCGTCGTCCTGTGGCTCCACGGCGCCGAAGACAGCATGCCGGGCTACGATCGAGCGATCGACCGCTGTGAGAAAGCGAACGTACCCGTCGTCGTCAAGGCGACCGGCGACGCCTTCGCGATCGAAGATACGACGGTCCCCGAAGGCGTCCGAGAGACCGTCTCCGAGTACCTCGAACGCGGCGGCAGCGCCAACCTCGCGAACTGCATCCGATATCTAACGGATCGGTTTACCACCGGGAACCCGGCGTACGACGACCCAGTCGCGCTCCCGACGGAAGGCGTGTATCACCCCGATCATCCGGGAGCGTCCGTCGGGGAACTCTACGCGGCGCTCGACGGATCGAAACCGACCATCGCCGTCTGGTTCTACGAATCGCACTGGACGCACGAGAACACCCGCTACGTCGACGCGCTGGTGGGTGCGATCGAGGCCGAGGGCGCGAACGCGCTGCCGGTGTTCTGCAACCCCGTCACCGACAGTGACGAACAACAGGACGCGGAGTGGGTCGTCGACAACTGGCTCACTGACGAAACGGGCGAACCGCTCGTCGATGCGGTCTGTTCGTCGTTCATGTTCTCGCTGTCGATGGCCGAGCGCGGTCGGTCGGCGGACAGCGAGGGAGAGGGTGCAGAAGAAGTGTTCTTGAAACGACTCGGCGTCCCCGTCATCCAAACCGTGACGACGATGCGCTCGCGCTCTCGGTACGAAGCGAGCGATACGGGCGTGATGGGCTTCGAACTCGCGCTCTCCGTGGCACTACCCGAGTTCGACGGTAACGTCATCACGCATCCGATTTCGGGGAAGGAACGCACCGACGACGAAGCAGGTATCGGCAGCGCGCCGAAACAGCACTTTCCGATCGAAGATCGCATCGAACACGCTGCGTCGCTGGCGGTGAACTGGGCCGAGCTACGGCACATCCCGAACGATCAAAAGAAGATCGCCGTCGTCCTGCACAACTACCCGCCGAGCGACGACGGAATCGGCACGGCGTTCGGTTTGGATTCACCCGACTCGACGGTGAATCTGCTCACGGAACTTCGATCGCGAGGTTACGAACTGGGCGGTCGATTCCCCGACTCCGGGCAGGACCTTATCGAGACACTCACCTCACAACTGACGCTGGACGATCGATGGGTCGCCCCCGAGGATGTTCGAAAACTCTCCGTGGACGTCGTCTCGGCGGAGCAATACGACGACTGGTGGGCGGACGCCGATACGAGATTCCGCGAGAACGTGATCGAAGAGTGGGGTGATCCGCCGGAACGACCCTTCGCGATTCCCGGTGTCGAGTTCGGAAACGTGCTCGTCACCGTCCAGCCGCCACGCGGGTTCGGGATGGATCCCTCGAAGGTGTATCACGACTCGGATCTGCAGCCGCCGCACGACTACTACGCATTCTACGCGTGGCTCCGCGAGGAGTTCGAAGCCGACGCGGTCGTTCACCTCGGCACCCACGGCTCGTTAGAGTGGCTGCCCGGAAAGACGGTCGGGTTGGACGCCGAGAGCGCCCCAGACGCCCTCGTTTCGGATCTACCGAACGTCTATCCATACATCATCAACAATCCGGGGGAAGGCACGCAGGCGAAGCGGCGCTCTTACGCCGCGGTCGTCGATTATCTCACACCGCCGATGGCGAACGCGGGAACGTACGACGATCTCGCCGAATTAGAGGAGCTGGCCGACCAGTACCGAGAAGCGGGCAGCGAGGCCGGCGAAACGGTCGAGCGGCTGCTTCGCGAGAAAATCGACGAGCTAGACCTCGCCGTCGAGTTGGGGATCGAAGGTGAGATTTCGGAGCAAATTGATGTCCGAGGACCCGACGAAGCGGGAACGACGCTCGCGAAAGGTGCGGTTTCAGGTGATCATGTCGATACCGAAGAACTCGTCGAGCGCGTTCACGCCTATCTAACGGACGTGAAGACGACACAGATCCGAATGGGACTGCACACGATGGGGGAACCACCCCAGAACGAACGTCTCATCGAGTATCTGGTCGCGCTGACGCGGCTCGAAAACCCCGGAGCGCCGTCGCTTCGAAAGTCCGTCGCGGGCGTGCTCGGAATCGACTACGATCGGCTGCTTGACTCGCCCGGCGAGTACGACGAGACGCTCGGGATGACGTACGCGCGGGCGGCCGACGAAGTTCACGCGTTGAGCGTCGAGTTGGTCGAGACGCTCGCCAAACACGACTTCGCCGTCCCCGAAGCCGAACCCGACGCCGGTCCCGACGACGAGACGACGATGAACCTGCTCGTCGTCGGCATTGATCCGCTCGGCGACGCCCGAGTGAAAGGCGGCGCACACGACGACCTTCGCGAAGCGCTTGCATACATCTGTGAAGAAGCCGCTCCACGGGTGCTCGAAGCCGAGGCGGAGATTCCACGGACTGCGGACGCACTGAACGGTGAGTACGTCCCACCGGGTGGAAGCGGCGCGCCGACCCGCGGCGGCGTCGATCTGTTGCCGACCGGACGAAACTTCTACACGCTCGATCCCCGAAAGGTGCCGGCGCGTTCGGCGTGGGAAGTCGGACGAGAAGTCGCCGAAGGGACGCTCGAACGACATCACAGCGCCGAAGGGAAGTACCCCGAGGAAGTCGGCGTCGTCGCGTGGGGAACACCGACCGTTCGGACCCGAGGAGAAACGGTCGCGCAGGTGCTCGCGCTCATGGGCGTCGAGCCGGTCTGGACCGACGCCGGGCGGATAGACGACGTCGAACCGATCTCGCTCGACGACTTGGGCCGACCTCGCATCGACGTGACGACACGCGTTTCGGGGCTGTTCCGGGACGCGTTTCCGCAGGCGGCGGGCGTCGTTCACGATGCCGTCGAGGCCGTCGTAGAACTGGACGAACCGCACGAGATGAACTACGTAAAGAAACACGTCGAGGAAGAGACCGAAGCGCGCGAAGCGGAGGGGCTCGACCCCGGGGAAGCGCGGAAAGCCGCGCTCCCCCGCGTGTTCACCACGCGGCCGGGAGGCTACGGCGCTGGCACGAACAAAGCCGTCGACGAGGGGAACTGGGAGGACCGGTCGGATCTCGCCGACGTATACGTCCAGTGGGGCGGCTACGCGCTCGGCTCGCGCGGCCGCGTGAGCGAGAATCACGACGCCTTTCGACGACGCCTCGAAAGCGTGGAGGCGACCGTCAAGATCGAGGACACGATGGAACAAGACGAGTTCGACTCCTCCGATTGGTACGCCTTCCACGGCGGGTTCATCACCGCCGTCGCGGAGGTATCCGGCGAGGAACCGGCCTCCTACGTCGGGGACTCCTCGGATCCGGATAACGTCTCCGTATACACGAACGAGGAGAAGGTCCGCAAGGCGATGCGCGCCCGGGTATTGAATCCCGCGTGGCTCGACTCGATGGAAGAGCACGGGTACAAGGGCGCGGGAGATCTCTCGACGACCGTCGACGTGACGCTCGGTTGGGACGCCACGACGGGTGTCGTTAGCGACACACTGTGGGAGGACGTGGCTGAAAAATACGCCTTCGACGAGGACAGACAGCGATGGATGCGCGAGGTGAATCCGTGGGCGCTCGAATCGATCACCGATACGCTGTTGGAGGCGATCGAACGCGGTCTCTGGAACGCCGACAGCGAGACCGAAGAGCGATTGACCGATCTCAACCTCCGAATCGACGGCGATCTCGAAGAGCGTACGACCAATCCGAACGTGACAAAGGAGATGACAAACGATGACGACTGAACGAGACGACAGCGATTTCGAAGCCTACGCCGACCTCGGCGCGACGACCACCGACGCACTGGAGATCGCCGAAACTAGCATGGACCGCGTTCACGAACTGGTTCCGCAGGAAACGCTCGCCGACCGGATTCGAGCGAAATCGGTACACGCGACCGGGGATTCGGAG
>SKKJ01000220.1 GCA_007121575.1 Natronomonas sp. | reverse complement strand
TCCGCTCGGCGGTGTCATCTACCGGGGGTCCATCGGCGAATTGGGACAATCCGGCCGAATCGTTTCCGCGTTCCGGTTCGGAATCGTCCAGCACGACGATCGTCGATCGCCACCCGGCGGACGCTTCGAGATCGTCTTGCCATCCGTCCTGTATCTCTACGTCGGCACAGAACACCTCATCGCCGGGTGTGAGATCGGCATCTGCTTTCTCACCCCACAGCGCGACTCTGATATCCCCCGTGTGATCCTGCACGCGGACGTTTCGTACTTGGCCTTCACTGCCGTCGTCACGGTCGAACGTTCGTTTCGGGTCCGCCGACCGGATGACACCCGAAATATCCACCGTCTGTCCGATCTCGACCCCGCCGATGTCGTCAGCCTCGGGGACGAACTCGACTGTTTCTTCGAGTTCATCGATCTCGCTTCTCGATCCGACGTGAAGTTCGAGGTTTCCGTCCCGCTCGCGAACGTACCCATCGACGATCTCGATGCTTTGTCCCGCTGAGAGCGATTCTGCGAGCTCCGCTTTTTCGTCCCATAACGTGACTCGAATCCGTCCGGTTTCGTCGCCGAGCGTGAGGTTCGAAACTCGACCTTCGCTCCCGTCGTCTCGATCGAACGTCCGAATCGAACCCGTATCGAGAACGACGCCACGGATGTTCACGTCGGATTGCCCCATCGAAAGTGAGTTCGTCGTCACGCGACCGCCGACCTCGACATCGATGTCGGCTTCGTCGTCGGGCTCTAGCCGATCCGCACTGACTTCGACGCCGTTATACCCGTCTTTCGGCCGGCCTTTGATCCGAAACACGTCGCCCGCGGCGATCTCGTTGTCAGCCGCGATGGCGTCTTCGCCCCACAGCGCGACTCGCACCGCGCCCGATTCGTCGGCGACATCGAGATTCAACACGTGGCCTTCCTCGTCTTCGCCGTCGCGTTCGAACGTTCTGAGCTCGCCCACGCTCATCACCTTGCCGAGGAACTTCACCTCTTCGAGCCCGGGCTCGATGTCCGAAATCGTCTCGATCTCGCCCCCATCGAGCTCGTGGGCGATGAGCATCGCGGCGGTCTCTTCGTCCGCGAGCCCGCCCATCTGTTCGACTTTCTTCTCGACGGCCTCACGGAACTCCTCTTCGGAGACGTCGGCGTCGAGGTCCGCATAGATATCCTCGATAGCGCCCATAGCTACGGAGAGCAAACACGGCCTCCCGAAAAGCGTTGTCGGTGTCGGTCCGATTCGGTTCGAGTTCGATCGGTCATACGTGCGATGGTTCCGTCTTCGAATAAATACCTTCGCCACCAGATTCGGTCACAAGCCGAGTTCTTCGAGCACGTCCGCCCATCCATCGGCGACGGGTATCCCGTCTGGAATCTGCTCTTGTCGATTCCACGGCTGTCTGAACAGGATCGCCTCTCGACCGCTTTCGACGAAGGCGCGTACCGTCCGGGGGCTGTCGTCGACGAGAACGGTCGCTCGAACGTTCCGTTTTCGTTCCCCGACATCCCGGACGTAGCGATCGTATGGAATTCCGTTCGAATCGAGCCACTCCATCGTTGGTTCGGCCGCTTCGGGCTTTCGGTAGGTCGCGATCAAGAGCGTGTGGTGTCGGGCGAGTCGCCGCATCCCCTCGACCGCCCCATCGATCGGATCGAGGGCTCGGATATGTTCCGGGTCGGCGTCCGTCTCGGCGAAGTACGACGAGATATCTCTGTCAGTCGTCGGAACCGATACGCTCCAGTCGGTCACTTCCTCACGCGCTATGGAGACGCCGTGTCGACGCTCTATCAGCGCTAAGATCGCCGGAATACGTGCAGCCAACACGCCATCGACGTCGATCCCGATCCGCATGTTTATTTGTCCGCCCAAAGGGGGTACAGGGCATCCTGAACCGTTTCTTCGATTCGTTCACCGTCAAGTTCGAGCGTCGGGTCACCGGATTCGACTGTGCCGATAATCGCCGCTTCGATTCCGTTTTCACCGAGCGTCTCGACGGCTGATTCGGCATAGTCATCGGGTACGGTCGCCACCACCGATCCGGAGCCGAAGATTCGAAGCGGATCGACGTCGGCCGCCTCGGACAGGTGTGCTGTCTCCTCTCGGATCGGGATCGCCTCCCGGTCGACGGCTAGTCGGATCCCGGAGGCGTCCGCGAGCTCTTGAAGCCCGGCCATGATCCCTCCCTCGGTCGGATCGTGCATCGCGGTCGCGGATTCTCGGAGTATTCGGGCGTCGGGGACGACGCTGACCTCTTCGAGAAACGCTTCGGCACGGGATCGAAGTCCCTCGTCGATCCCGAACTGCTCGCCGAAATCCGACGCGAGGATCGCCGTCCCCTCGATCCCGGCACCTTTCGTGAGGACGATTCGTTCCCCGGGCGATGCGCCGCCGGTCGGAACGAAATCACCGGTTCCCATCGCCGTGATCGACGCAATCGGTCGATCCAGCGCGTCGACGTATTCGCTGTGCCCGCCGACGATCGCGACGCCGATGTCCTTCGCAGCGGCGTCGAGGTCCGCCGTGATCCGATCGAGGTCACTCCCGTCCGGTAAGAGCAACACGACCGTCAGCCAGCGCGGGTCGGCGCCGGCGACCGCGACGTCGTTGCACGCGATATGGACTCCGAGCGTGCCGACGTGGGAGGCGGCGAGCGAGATCGGATCGGAGCTGACGACGAGCGGCGTCTCAGTCACGTCGATAGCGGCCGCGTCTTCCCCCGCCGCCGGACCTTGTAGGACCGCCTTGTCGTCGCATCCCGTTCGGTCGAACACGTGTGTGAGTAAATCGTCCGGATGGACCTTTCCGGGCATATCACTCATTCCGTCGGATCGGGTTTGTAGCTGTCGCCGTATGGGTGGCGAACACTGGTCTTTAGCTCGTTGTCCGTCATCCCCGCTTCTCGGACTTCGACGACGCACCGAATCGTAACCCCTATACGTCGAACCGAGGTAAGTATAACTGAGTCCTGGTAGGGTAGTGGACTATCCTCTTGGCTTGCGGAGCCAGGGACCGGAGTTCAAATCTCCGTCAGGACGTACTTGTTTCTCCGCCTTCGGGCGGTTTTCACCACACAATGAACCAAGAGTGAAACCCATATCCGAAGCCAATACGATTGGATTACAACCCGGTCACGATGCCGTACAGCGATTAGGTAAATGTAAGGCCAAAAGAACAAATCAGGGGAACTCTATGACGCTTCCTGAAGATATTTCTGTGCTTCGGAAGTCATGCTGAATACAGGTCGCGTATCTCGCACCGTTGTATTCTCAGAGCTAATCTTGAGATCGCTTGATGGAGGAGACGTGCATCGCGGGCGATCACCTATCGGCGCGTAATGAATTTCGTGTAAAGGTCAAAAGAAATTCCTGAGCGTATTCTGCCGATAAATTATAACCATATGTAAATAATAATTAGTCATTATAGATTTTATAACTAAGCAATCTTCGATAGTAATAGTCGATCCCCTTCGCGGGGGAGGGTAGCGGATATGAGGAAGATTCAGCAACCGCAAAGAGAGGAACAGAACGCTTCAATACCCCTTTCACGTCGAACAGCACTCGGAGTGCTCGGTGCTGGCGTGCTCGGTATCGGAACCACCACGACTGCGTCGGCTCGCGGCCGTACGGACGTCGTTCTTGACTTTGAGAACTTCGGGCCGGAGAACCTCGCGTTCGACTCGGACGGAAACCTCTATATGACTATCGGATTATCAGGTGAAATTCTGCGTCTAGATGCTGACGATACAACTGGAACTGATCTAGATCCCGAGGAAGTGACCGAGAATATCGCCTCGTTTGATCCCCACGAAGGATTCGTGACTGGCATCGTTGCCGACGATGGTTGTCTTTTTGTGGCAGTTTCCTCTTTTGCGGACAACCACGGAATATGGAAAGTCGATATAAATAACGATGAGAACGATAACGATGAACCTGATCTAACCCAACTGGCAAGCGATATGACGCTCCCCAACGGGATGCTTTTCCACCCATGTGATGACGGGCTCTTGGTGTCTGACTCCCTCGGCGGGAGCATCTGGCACGTCTACGAGAACGGTGCGAACGGGTGGGACGCAGAGGAATGGGTTGACGACGAAAATCTGAATCCCAATGACGAGTTAGACCCTGATTTTCAGATCGGGGCGAATGGACTGGCGACGAAGGATAGCAATGCTGTGTACGTAGCGAACACCAACTTCGGTCGGATCGTCCGGGTACCTGTCGAAGACGATGGAAGCGCAGGGGAACCAGAAACCTACGTCGAAGAAGATGATCGTTTGATAGGCGCCGACGGGATCACATTCGATAGGGCTGGTAAGCTGATCGTCGCGGTAAACGGTCAGAACACAGTTGTCCGTATCCCCTCGCCAGAAGCAGAGCTGACTGTTTTGGCTGACGAAGATGATGGACTTGATTTCCCGGCCGATGTTTCGTTCGGTCCCGCTCCGCAGGGATTGTTCATCGCTAATTTTGCCTTTCGTTTTGATCCCGACGATCCCGATGAACCCGATCCCAGTTTGATGCGGATCAACCGAGCATGAACTAGGTGCTGTCTCAGAGTTTTAAATTAGAAATTATTCTTGTCTGGTAAAACACGCGGGGGAAATTTACTGAGCTACCGATCGGGAAAATCACTCGTCACGGCATGAAACCAATGATTATCGACCGTTGACTACACACTCGATATTCAGCACATCACTTCTATCAACTTCTATATAATTCAACAGGGCGGCTCTGTTGAAATCCTATTCTTCAAACACATTATCGTCTGAAACAGCAGTTCGCTAAAGCCTGCGAACTTAACGCGATACCCTCATCAGGAAATATAGATGTTGATAGAATCGTGCGGAATACAGAGCGAGTGTCTGCCGTACATATCCAAGAGACGACGACCATCCGAAACACCCCCTCAAGCTTAATCTGGCTCTCCTCGTAATATGGTAGCATGACTCAAAGAGCTTCGACCAGCGTCTTCGGGAAGAAAACCCTCCAGCCGTTCAGGGGACGAATATTACTAGGTATCTGCTTCGAGAGCGGGCACAGCATCTGGCTGTATGATTTCGAATCGACACCGACCGACTTCGGTGCATACAGAGAGTTCTGGGTCGTCGAACCAGACGACACGCGAACCCTCTATTACGACACGGAAGGTGTCGATACCGAAATCGCCGCCTTCCACGATTGGAATCAGTCGGTGCTGGCTGAGATGGAGTGGAAATGGACCACTGACCAGATCGACATTACTGTCATCGGGAGTGAGGGGACAATGATTACGCTCGAAGGAACGATTGATGATTCTGCGATGAGCCGCGTGTTGACACTCATGCAACGATATCTCCCAGAACCACTGCACAAGCGGATGTTCGGGCGACACACGGAAACCGGGAAGTTGGGGTACCTCAAGACACCGAGCGTACGGGTCGTTACACAGGCGACGGCACGAATCGATAGCAGATCGCTCGGAGCGATCCAGCCACCAGACCAGCCGGTCACCTTCGGTGAAGTGAGTGCCTTTGACCACCCGTACGTCTTCGTGGGGGATTTACTATTGGAGTCTCCCGTCGAATGACTCTGATGAACGCTGTGGGAGTCTGCAAGTGAGCTTGGTCAACGGGTTATCTCTGTGGATCGAAAACAGTCCCGAATACAGCCCCTCTACAGCACGCCGTTCTTGACAGCTATCAGTGAAACCAATTGCGCCCCGTCATTTGCTTGACCTGTATTGACCACGCTAGATCAGAATGTATCACCAGTTGAGGAGTTCAACAAAGCCAACAGGGCCGAAATTAACGAAGTCCCTCTGAAGTGGTGCTATGGCTGTTTTTATTGAGGAATCGGGAATATGGATGGTGAATATCTTCTTCAATCGGCTTTGGCTCCCGGCCAACGGTTGCGGGGATCTACGTGGGAGTATACTTGAATGTATGAGTGTGGTAACGCCGTCCTATTGGAGATACTCGCAATCCGCAAGACGGACAGAGGATATATCAAAACGAATCTGTTGGTTTGTGAGTCCTGGTAGGGTAGTGGACTATGCTCTTGGCTTGCGAAACTCATGCGGAGCTTTGAGCAGGTGAGTGGCGGCCTGAAACGGCGCGAAGCGCCGCACGCCCGGAACCTCTCGGCGAGTTCAAATCTCCGTCAGGACGCTCACTTCTCGCGGTTGCTGCGAACGCAGCGACCGCTTCGACGTTCACGCTCTGACGTGCCCTGCGCTCACGCCGTTCGCACAGGACTCCATCGGGACGTTTATATAATGTAACGACGGCTGTCTCGGAAAACTATGGCTGCCCACGTCTTCAGCTAACCACTAAGAGCGATGCTGTCCAATCTATCGTATGGCGGAGTCAGCACGGGAAATCGCTGTGGACACGAAGTGGCTGAAACTGGGCGTCGCGATCGCGTTTCTCCACTACGTGTTCTTGCTTTTGATCGTCGTTCTGTTAGAGGTCAATTTCTATCTCGCGATCGCCGTCGCGATCACCGTCAGCATCGTCGGCGGAATCGCGCTGATGATATTCGTATTGTACATCTATTGATCGATCGGCTCAATCGATGCGTCTCCTCATTTCGAGAGTCCTTCGTGCTCCTCGATCGGCTCACGCCATTCGGACGGGATCGGAGTCGCCTCGTGATTCTCTCGGTCAAGCGCCAATAAGACGACCTCGGCCGTCGCCGCTGTCGTCCCATCGGCTCGGACTTCGTACTCGATCTGCAAACTCGTCCGGCCGAGTTCGACGATACGCTGTGCGACGGTGACCCGCTGGTCGAGGACGATCGGTGCCTCGTAATCGATCTCTTGTCGAACCATCGCAACCGGCGTGCGGTCGTGACGAATGCCGACGACTTCCTCCCAGTATTTCGTGCGAGCTTGTTCGAGATAGCTTAAATAGACGGCCTGATTCACGTGGCCGTTCACGTCCAGATCGCGGTACCGTGGATCGAACGACGTCTCGAAGGTGTACGCGGCCATGATGGGTTCGTTGTCGAGTGCGGACAAAACGGCGTCGATCGGCTGAACGCCGCGATGTATCTCGATCACCGAGCTCCGAACGTTGCTCGAAGCGGTGCGTTATTTGGACGCTGGGCCCGAAAACATCGGTATGGATCGGCTTCGCGCCGGAATCGCACTGTATAATGCGGGCCACTACCTCGCGGCTCACGAACCGCTCGAATCGCGGTGGCTCGAAGATCCGGCGCGTGAACGCGACGATTGTCTCCAAGGGCTCATTCAGGCGACGGCTGCCGTCTATAAATCCCGAACGGGCAACGCGAGCGGGGCGGCCGGGCTCGCTGAAAGCGCGATCGGTTATTTAACGAGCTGTGAGGCGATCGATGTCGAACCGCTTCTCGAGTGGCTCGAACGACTCGTCGTCGATCCGGATCTCGGAACGCGCGAACGGCCTCCTGAACTCCGGATCGACGACGAGCGTATCACTGTTTACGATCTTCGGTTTCCGGCCGCTGCAGAGGCTGCCCGGGCACTGGCGGAGACGCACGATGATGCAATCGTTAAAGCCGCCGTCGAGTACGCGGAGACTGACCTCGCTGCAGGCACAGAGACGGGTCCGTTCGTGACGCTGACGCTCGATTACGTCCGAACCCTCGATCCGGTCGTAAGACAGCGGTTAACAGAGCACGTTCAACGGCGTCGGATGCGCGAATCCGATGTCGAAGACCTCTTTTGATCTACCCGGATTACAGGTCTCGAACCATCACGAGCGCGTCTTCTCCGTCATCGTAATATCCCGGCTGAACGTGATGGGTCTCGAAACCGAACGTTTCGTATAACGAGCGCGCCGGTTCGTT
>SKKJ01000229.1 GCA_007121575.1 Natronomonas sp. | reverse complement strand
ATCAACTCGAAGTATTCGTCTTCGTCTATCTCGCCGCTTCTGTACTCCTCAGCCCACTCGGGATATATATACACCATGAACTCGAGGATGTCGTCATCGTTCATCGCGGTCGGCATGGTCACGTGATCGAGTCCGTCGGCCACTGCGTCGGCGTATGTCGTTCCGAGGACCGGAATGTCCTTTTCGGGTGAGCCCTCAGTGGCGTACTCGGGAATGATCTGATCGGAGAACACTCGCCAGCCTCGGACCTCGCGCTCGGCGTCGAGCGCGTCCAGCCACGACTCGACCAGTTCCGCCTGATCGGGATCGAGGTCCGGGACCTCATCACCCGAGCCATCATCGGAACTCTCGGACTCATCCCCGGAATCACCTAGACAGCCAGCGACCCCGAGCGTGGAGACCGAAACCGCCGCGAGGAGCATTCTCCGTCGGCGGTAGCTCGTCCGTTCTGGTGGCATATACGCCGGTTAGGGTTACACACTTGATAAACCAATCCCGTTGTGGCACGATCGCTGAACAATGCCTCCGGAGCTTTGTACTCGCCGCCTGTACCACGATCAAATTGCGTTCGATGCCCGCACCACAACCGAAAAGGCGGCGCATAACCAATGATTCGTCCAGAACCATGCCCCCGGCCGGCGAACCGACGATCAGGTTCGACTCCGAGAGATCTCCTCTCCGAATCGTAGCGGTGGCTATCGCCCTCTCAGTGCTGTGTTTACTGTTCGCTCCGCCGGTCAGCGCTCACGCGTATCTCGACGGCTCAACGCCGGAGAACGGTGAACAACTGACATCGACGCCGGAGGAAATCGAACTCACCTACACGGGCGACGGGATTCAGACGGCCGACGTTACCGTCACCGGACCGGAGGGAACCGAACTCGGTGGCGATCCGATACTCGATCCTGACGAGAGACGACAGCTTCGCGTGCCGATCGAGGACGGCGGTGAGGGGATGTACATCGTCGAATGGCGGGTCCTCGCTGACGACGGACACACCACCAGTGGAACGTTCTTTTTCTCGGTTGGTGACGATCCGGTCGATCGGGAAGCGGTGATAACGTCTTTCGAAGACGATACCGATGAAGAACTCTCGTGGCTCGAAGCCGTCAGTAAGGGGGCGATGCTGATCGCGGTCGTCGGCTTGCTCGGCGTGCCGCTCTCGTCCGCATTCGCGCTCACCCCGCTTCGTCGCCGCGCTCACTCCGCGAGTGAGATGGCGGTTGGTTCCGCCGCGAGAGATCGCGAAACCGAACTCTACCACGACGTTCGGCGGGCGGTAACGACGCTGTGTTCGGCGCTTTTGATCGTTCTTTTCGTCTCCGTCCTTCTGTTCGGAATCGCTTCTCTGCGCTCGCTCGGCGGCGTCTCGGAAGCGACCGCCTCGCGGTTTTTAGGAACGCTCATCGGGCAGATCTGGGTGTTGAAAACCGCCATCGCGATCGCGGGACTCGGCGTTCTCACGGTCGCTCTCGGCACCGGATCGCGCCGCCAGCTGCTCGTCGGGGCAACTGCTGTCGGCGGGTCGGTGGCGGTCTTGATCGGCGTCACGAGCCACTCGGCGACGGCCATCTCACCGCTTGTCGGATCCGTCGTGGACGGTCTCCACATCGTGGGGGCGGCGGCTTGGGTCGGCGGTCTCGCCGTCTTCGCCGCCTTCCTCTCTCATGTCCGAGAACTCGATGACGTCGGCCGTCGCATCTCGCTCACGAACGCCGTCGTTCGCCGATACTCGGTATTCGCCTTGGCGGGCGCGATACTCAGCGTTTCGACGGGACTGATGCTCGCCGCTTGGCACGTCGGTACGGTCGATGGATTGTCCGAGACGCTCTACGGGACGGTGCTCACGGTCAAACTCCTGTTCATCTCGATTGCGATCGCGCTCGGTGGATACCACCGTCTCGTCGTCGTCCCTCGGATGGATCCTTCGAGTGCATCGCTTTTTAACCGTCTACAGCGTGACGACGGAGAGCCGGTGACCGACGGTGGCTCAGCCTCCTCGATCGCCCGGTTCGAAACGACGGTTCGGATCGAATTAGTTGCCTTGGTCTGCGTGCTCGTCCTTTCGGGGGTGTTGACGTCAGCGGCGACGGCAGCCGTCGTCACGGGTAGCGACAACGGGCTTGAGCACGCGACGATCGAGACGACGTTCGACGACGGCACCGACGTGCTCATCACCGCTCACTCGCGGGCGGTCGAGACGCACGGTTCGGAGTTCATGTTCGAGGAAAACGAGCTCGTCGTCTTTGATATCGAGTTCGAACGCGGAGGCGAGTCGGTCGAGTCCGATGGACCCGTGGAGCTTCTCGCCACGACGCCGGAGGGCACGCTCATTGAGCGGGAGCTCGAACCGTCGGGGGAGACGAGATACAGCGCCGTACAGACACTCCCCGACTTCGGCCATTGGAAGCTCAGGATATCCGGTAGCCCCGAAGGGGACTTCGGAAGTGCGTGGATCGATGCGTTCGTCGTGCCGAGCCACGATATCGACGATCCGGCCGTTCCGTCCGGTGCCGAAAACGGCGATCCGTTCGGCAGCTCGCTGTTTCTATCCGGAGTGGTGGTTGGAGTCGGCGGCTTGCTCCTCACCGCTCGCGAAGCGAGGAAACTGAGCGCAACCTCGGTTGAGGAATGATAACCGGATTCGACCGATCGCCACTGATAACCAACCGTTTTCCCTCGACGCCCGCTCACTGACGCCGTTCCGTCTCCTTTTCCATCGCTCGAAGCTTCGCGATTCGTGATTTCACGTCCGGATGCGTCGAGAACAGCCGATAGAGCGTTTCCGGGACTGGGTGTCCTTCACTACCGAACGGCTCTAATCCCTTCAGTTTGAGTTCCTCGGTCATCGCTTCGTGGATCGTCGCCAGCGCGCGAGCCAACGCCAGCGGGTTGTCGGTCACCTCGGCCGCTCGTCGATCGGCGGCGTATTCGCGCCGTCGGGATCGGACCAACAGCACGAAGGTGACGATCATCGGGACGATCATGACGAACGCGAAGATGACGGTTCGAAACTTCCACGCGAGGCTTTTCGTCCACGCCGAAGGGGTCCCGCGAATCCACGCGTTCGCCTTGGCGATCCCGGTCAAAAGTAGCATCACGGGAAGTAACAGCAGTGAGACGACGCCGACGACGGTTTGAAGCCCCGTAAACGCCAGCAGCTGAACGAGTCCGTCGTGACTCTCTAAATGTGCGAGTTCGTGTGCTAAGATCGCCTCCAGTTCATCATCGGATAACAGCGAAAACAGGGTCGTATCGAAGACCACCACGCCGCCGTTCGGCCCGCTCATCGCGAAGGCGTTCGGCTCTTCCATATCCGTGAACCAGATCTCGGGTTGATCGATCTCCATCTCCGCCGAGAGCGCCGTTACTCGCCCGTTAAACCACTCGATTCGTGGGCCGAACGCGCCAACTGTCTCCATCGACGCAAGCAGCTGCGCCGTTCCGTACCGATAACTCAGGAAGCCGACCAAGAGTGTGATTCCGATAAAGATCGAGATGATTGTCATTGAGGAGGGACGGTCGGCCAACACGAGTTGAATAATGGCGTATGTGACGTACGCACCGGCTGCATACACAGAGAACGCCACGAGGCCGACGACCGCCATCACGAACCGAATCGTTGCCCCACGCATTAGGTTCACTCACGTTCGACCGTCGCCTAAAGGGTTCGATCATCGACGAACTGTGATATCCCATCGAGGAAAGCGTGTGTCAGAAATACTCGACTACTCGAAGCGCGTCAGTAGACGGCGTCTTCGATATCGTCGTCCAAGGATTTGAACGCCGAGAGATACTCACGGCGTTCGGCGCGGAGCTTTTGGAGCTTTCCGACGTAATCTTCGACGTGGTCTTGAACTCTGAAGTCGCCGATCTCGATTCCCGGGACGGATTCCGGAATTGTGAGCCCGAGTTCTTCATCGTCGGTCCAATCGACGGTTCCGCGGGCGATCTCTCGGAGAAGCGTGACCGACTCGGTGACGCC
This sequence comes from Natronomonas sp., assembly GCA_007121575.1. GTDB lineage: Archaea > Halobacteriota > Halobacteria > Halobacteriales > Haloarculaceae > Natronomonas. The sequence goes on along the minus strand of SKKJ01000229.1, from coordinate 3,890 downwards.
GATGTCCTTCGCCTCGTTACCGAGGTGACCTGTGTTGAGCACGAAACAGTCGACATCGAGCTCTTCGATGAGGTCGCGGAAGCGATTGCCTTCTTCGCCTTCCGGTCCGATGATGAACGGATTCGTCCCGACGACACGGATCGATTCGCCGGCCTTCGACGGATCGCCTGCGCTCGTTTGGATCGATTCGCCGAGCATGAACGCCGCGGCGGCCGCCTCGGCCGAAAGCTTCGCGACCGGCGGCATCACCGGATTGCGCGTGATAAAGAACACCTGATCGACCGCTCCGAGGTCGATCTCTTCACCCGCCGATGAGAGATGTTCTCGAAGGATGGACGCTCGCCCGTTCGTGGTGTACTCGCCGCTATCGAAATCGACGGTGCCGTCGTCCGCGACCGAGACGTTCTCCAGCACTGCCGATTCGTGCGTCGTTGCGGCGTACATCGCGGGCTGTTCGTCGGCATCGAGTCCGATGGTTTTGATGTAGAGACCGTTCCCTTCGCTGCCGGCGACGGTTCCGTCCGGCAATAGTGCACAGACGTCGTCTTGAAGCATCGTCGCTTCCTCGGGCTCGTCGAGCCACAGACCGTGGGCGGTCAGCGTCGATTTGCCGGTCGCCGAAAGACCGAGGAACACTTGGCCGATATCTTCGAGCTCGCCGGCTTCGGTTTCGAGCGTGACCCGCTTGCTGCCCGCGTGGAGTCCGAGCCCGCCGCGTTCTTTCGCGCGGCGCATAAACAGTCGAAGGAACGACTTTTTCGCCTCGCCCGAGTAATCACTCCCTAAAACGGCAGTCACACCGGTCTCCGGAAGCACGCGAATCGAGATCTCGTCGTGCTCTGGGATCTGTACGGTGAGGAAATCCGGAACCGCACCCTCTTCGGCCGGTTCGAACAGGTTGGTGACGGCGAGCGCGATGCGCGCGTATCGCTTCGGGACGTAGTACCGGCCGACGTACGTGTGATCTGGGTGGCGTCCGATCCGCCGATCGATGCACACCATCTCGTGTTCGCGAGCGTATTCGATCGCGGTTTCGATCTGGGCGTGGTCATCCGCGCCGAACTCGTCGTCGATGGCGTTTTTCGTCCGGTCGGCACAGCGCGAACGTTGCTCGCTCACGTATGCCGGCGAACCGAACTCCGTCGTCGTCTCGAGCTCGCGGGAGAACGTGCGGAGCTCCTCGCGCGACGGATTATAGATGACGTTGTCTGCTTCGGCCGGATCAGAAAGCGCTGTTTCCGGTGACGGGGGCATCAGCCCGGTATCGGACATTGTATCTAACATAGCAACCCCCAGATGGATAAATATAGAGTTTCTAATCCGGTGTGGCCTATTATCACAAACGGGATTGTTTCGCAGTCTGTAATGGACATGTCCTTACGGGGATGTCGTTTGGTCGCTTACCGTTGCGTTCTTTTCACGCGGGATCTGACCGAGACGCCTATACGACCGGCGGTTCTCCGTTCGCGTGATGGCTCCCGATTCGGATCGGCGCGTCTTCTCTCGACGTCGGTTGCTCGCAGGATTTGCAACGGCGGCGTTCGGCGGACTCGGCTGGTCTCGGCTTCGGGGCACATACGACCGGTCGCAATCCGATTTCGATCCCGAGATCCTCCCGTACGACCAGACGTATCCGGACGACGAAACGACGATGTTCCGTGGCGGCCTCCGACGCCTCGGGTACTATCCAGACGCCGTCGTTCCCGACGCCGTCGAAATCGAGTGGTCGATCCCGATCAACGGGATCGGTCATTCGGCCGCGAAATCGAGCCCGCTCCCGAGCCCCGATGGCGAGACGGTGTTGATCCCTTCCGATACGGGGACACTCCACGCGGTCGCCCCCGACGGCGACCGGCTGTGGAGCACGACGACGACCGCCTCGTTGAGCTACGGCTTTCACGGGACGCCGCTCATCGTCGGCGGAACTGCGTATCTCGGCGGCTACGACGGGTCGATGTACGCGTTCGACATCGAAACGGGAGAACGCGTCTGGAAGACCTCGCTTTTACGACTCGGCGGGTCGATCGCGATCGGCTCCAGTCCGGCGTATTGGGACGGCGTCGTCTACGTCGTCGCCGAATACAACTACCCGTGGCAACCGCCTTCGGGAACGATGTGGGCGCTCGATGCGTCCACGGGACAGCCGCTTTGGCACGACAGCCGGCTGTGGGGGATGCCACACCCTTCGACGGCAATCGACCCCGCGACCCAACGGATGATAACCGGATCGAACGATGGAAAGGTGTACTGTTGGGAGTTCCCATCGCTCGATCCCGCGTGGGAGTTTCGAACCGGCGCGGAGATCAAGGGGACGATCCCGACCTACGACGGCGGTGCGTTCGTCGGCTCGTGGGACGGGCACTTCTATCGTGTCGACCTCGAAGAGGGCACCGAAACGTGGTCGTTCGAAACCGGCGAGGTCATCATGTCGAATCCGGGAATCGATCCCGATTCGGGGACCGTGTACTTCGGCGGTGACGACTGGCGTGTCTACGCACTTGACACCGAGACCGGCGAACAGCTGTGGTCGACGGACGTCGGCGGCAACGTCATCGGTTCGCTGTCGGTTACCGCGGATTCTGTCTTGGTCGGCTCCTATGATACGCACCTGTACGCACTGGATAAAACGACAGGTGCGATTCGCTGGCGTGTCGCGGGCAATGGCCACGTCACCAGTGAAGCGGTTCCACACGAGGGTCGCATTTTCTTCGCCGAGCGCGGGGACATCTCCGGCTACTGGGGAGAGGGTCCCGAAGTGCTCCACGCGAAAGGCAACGCGTACAGTCTCGTGCCGGCGTCATGATCGCGTCTCGTTAACGTACGTCGTCTTCGCGGTCCGTTAACGTACGTCGCTTATTCAACGACCGTTCTCTGATGATCGGTTCGAAACTCGTGAGACACACAACGTCGTGATCGTCTTCGGAGTATCGCCACCCTGTGTCGTTGCACGGAATCTTGACCCAATGAGAACCGCAGCTATACGATCATGGCGTGCCAAAACGTACCATGAGTGTGGATGCGACACTTGATGACATCGAGTTCCTCGTCACGTCGGACCATCGCGTAGCCGTGTTCACTGCACTGGCCGACGGTCCGAGTGACCGTAACGAGTTGCGAGCCGCGACGGGAGCGTCCTCCCCAACGATGAGCCGAATCCTTGCCGATTTTCAGGACCGCCACTGGATCGAACGTGAGCGAAAGACATACCAGTTGACTGGGCTGGGTACGTTCGTTGCCGATCAGTTCGATGAATTCCGAGAAGCGATGGGATGTCAGCGGCGACTCCGTGAGGTTTGGCCTTGGCTGCCACACGAGATCGACGACTTCGGCGTCGAGCTGTTTACCGATGTGGTGGTTTCCAAGCCTGAGTCCGGTTATCCCTACAAGCCTATCGAACGTCTTACCGAACTCCTCACGACAACGAAAACGATGCGCGGTTTCGGCATGGCACTGCTTAAATCGGGGAACTTGGAACCGTTTTTCGATCGTGCTCTAGATGGCTTAGCGTGTGAGTATATCTACCCACCTGCCGTTTTCGAGGACCTCCTATCGTGGGACGAGGAAACCGTCGTAGGGGCGGTGAAACGAGCCAACTACACCGTCTTGCTACACGATAATCTTCCACTCGATGACCGATGTGGGATCTGTCTGTTCGACGATCGGGTATGCATCTGCTGTTACGATTCGAGTACGGGGGCGTTGCAGTCACTCGTTGACACCGGGAGCGATGAGATGCGTACGTGGGCAGAGTCCCGTTATACACAGTTTCGAGACGAGGCTCGATCACTTGATAACGCTGATAGCCTCCTCTCGGTCGAATCGACCCGATAACCGACGCCATCTGAGTCGGACCACCGTTATCGACCACGGTTTCACGGCGTGAAATATTT
>SKKJ01000224.1 GCA_007121575.1 Natronomonas sp. | reverse complement strand
GATCGCCGAGCACACCCGATTCGCCGAGCGCGCTCAACACGCCGAGTGCGGTCGTGGTCCCGCCGGGCACCGTCTCGGCGAGATAGAACTCGTCGTCGGGAAGCTGTCGACCCAACCGTCTGGCGGCGGCGAACGCGCCAGGGGCAGAGGGAACGGGATCGCGCTCTCTGATGTCTTTTCCAGGGTGGGCTCCGACAGTCACCGTCGGTGCGCCCGTGGGCTCGGCGAGTCCGGCGTCGACGATCGTCGTCTCGAGCCCTAACTGCTCGATGACCGCGCGTGTGACGACGGCCGGTGTCGGACACCCGGTCGGTGAGACGGGAACGACGGGCGCACGGACCGTCCGGCCGTAGACCAAGATCTCGCTGTCGGCGCTCGGCGTGTGGACCATCAACTCGGGGTCGGCACCTGCAGCGCTGATGCCGTCGATCTCGGCCGTTCGCGTCGTTCCGGCACACAGGACCAATCGTGTCATTGTACTTGTCTTGGTACAAGTATACTTGAGCCTGCGGGTCTTTCTCCGGCGATCCCTTCGCCCGCCGTCTTTCCGACACTCGCGGCGGCGACCCGTTCTTTTCAAGTGTCTCAACCGACTACTGCCGGTAACGAATGAGCGAGGACTTCTATTCGGTGCTCGGTGTCTCGAAGGACGCGGGCGACGACGAAATCAAAAAGGCGTATCGGAAAAAGGCCGCGGAGTATCATCCGGATGTCTCCGATGATCCGGACGCCGACGAGAAGTTCAAAAAGGCGAAGAAAGCCAAGGAGGTGCTGTTAGACGACGAGAAACGTCGAATGTACGACCAGATGGGCCACGAACGGTTCCAGCAGGCCGAGAAACACGGTGCCACCGACAACGGTCGACATGGCGGCATGGGCGGCATGGGCGGCATGGGTGGTGCCGGCGGTATGGGCGGGATGAACGATATCTTCGAGCAGTTCTTCGGCGGTGGAGGTTCGCGTTCACAATCCGGGCCTCGCCAAGGTGCGGATCTGAAAACCCGGCTCCGGATCGATCTCGAAGACGCGTACGATGGCCTCACGAAGCAGCTGACGGTCACGCGCCCCGAGCGTTGCCCCGACTGTGATGGGGCCGGACACCCACCGGATGCCGATTCGCGCACCTGTTCTGTGTGTGACGGTCGCGGTCAACAGACCACGGTGCGACAGACGCCGCTCGGTCGCGTTCAACAGACGCAGACCTGTTCACAGTGCGGTGGTGAGGGCACGATCTACTCCGAAACGTGTTCGACGTGTCGCGGCGACGGACGGATCCAGAACGAGGCGACGCTGCAAGTCGATATCCCATCGGGTATCCGTGACGGGCAAACGCTTCGGATGGACGGCGAAGGCGCACCGGGGGAGAACCGCGGTCCGAACGGCGATCTGCTCGTCGAAATTCGAGTCGACGAACACGACGTCTTCGACCGCGACGGAGACGACCTTCGGATGCGACAACCCATCTCGTTTCCGCAAGCCGTCTTCGGCGATACCGTCGAGGTCGAGACGCTCGATGGGGCCGTCGAGATGGATATCCCGGCCGGGACCCAAAGCGGCGAAACCTTCCGCTTGCGAGGAAAGGGGATGCCCCGACTCCGGCGTCGCGGCCACGGTGACCTCTTCGTTGAGGTTCGGATCGTCACGCCCGACTCGCTCAACGAAGAGCAACGGGAGGCGCTCAAAGCCTTCGCCGAGGCCGGCGGCGAGGAGATCGACGTCGAGAAGGGATTCTTCGAGAAGCTCAAGAGCAGTTTCTAGAACCTGAACCGGAACTGCCCTTCGGCGTCGGCGAACCGCCCCGCGATACCCGCACCGAGCGCGTACGCGACCCGTTCGGCACCGCCGCGGAGTCGCTCCGCCATGCTCGTCTGCGGTTCGAGCTCTTTGATCGCGGCGTCTTCTTCGAGCAGCTCTCCGACTCGCGATTCGACGTCTTCTCGCGTACCGACTCCGTCAACGAGCCCGAGTTCGTGGGCGTTCTCGCCGAGGAAGACCTTCGCCTCCGTTCCGCGGATCTGCTCTGGATCGGCGTCGCGGCCGTCCGCCACGGTTTCGACGAACTGGTCGTAGTAGTCATCGATAATCCCCTGGAGATACGCCCGTTCGTCCTCGTTGAGATCATCGAACGGAACGCCGGCCTCTTTGTATTCGCCGGCGGTGAGCTGTTCGTACTCGAGGCCAACTTTCTCTAAGAGCCCTTTGGCGGTCATTCGAGAGCCACGGACACCGATCGAGCCGACGATGCTGCCGTCTCGCGCCCACAGCTCGTCACAGCCGCTGGCGATCCAGTAGCCACCGCTCGCACAGACGTCCGTCGCGTAGGCGATCGTCGGCCCGTCGAACGCCTTGGCGGCCAATCGAATGTCGTCGCTCGGAACGACCGCGCCGCCCGGAGTGTTCAACCGCAACACGAGCGCTTTTGCGTTGGCGTCTTCATCGGCCCCCTCGATCAGCTCGACGATTTCGTCAGCACCCGGTGAACCGGGAGGGGAGACCGGGAGTCCGCCGCCTCCATCTCGGGTTATCGGCCCATCGACACCGATCTCCACGGCGTTGTAATCGGGAAACACGCTTGCGGCGATATTTCCGCCGATCCGGAGGCCGACGACCGTTGCGATCAACACGAAGAGCACGCCCAAAAGCTCCGTCGTATTCTCCGGAAACACGACGAACATCACCCATCCAGCGAGTGCGAGAAGCGCGGTAATGCCAAGACCGATCGCGAGACGACCGATTCGTTTGAGTCCGCTCATGGTTCGGTCTGATCGTGGCTCGGTGTTAACAGTTGTTGGCACGGTGTCGATTTAGCGGCAATATTTCCCTACTCACCAACCTGTATCTTGGAATGAGGTAACTCATCACATTGCTTATGGACTCAACTGAAATCGGCGCGGCGCTCGAATCGTTCGCAACTCCCGATATCGCCGATGCGCTCGATGCGTTAGGGTATCACGACCAGACCGCGCTCGACGTCACTCGGATGTGGGATGCGTGTCCGCGGGTCGCCGGCCGAGTCATGCCGATCAAACTCGAACCGGACGCGCCCGGATCGACGGTGACGGGAACGCTCGAGGCGATCAAAGACGCCAACCCCGGAGACGTCCTCTTGTTCGACAACGAGGGTCGGATGGATCAGAACACGTTCGGGAGTATCGCCGCCTTCTGCGCCGGTCGCGCCGGACTCAAGGGGGCGATAGCCGACGGTGCAAGTCGGGATATCGACGATTTTCAAGCGCAGAATTTCCCCGTGTACGCTCGCGGCGTCACCACTACCTCGGTGAAAGATCGGACCGGGATGGTCGGATACGATCTCCCCGTTCAATGTAACGGCATTGAGGTCAATCCGGGCGATTACGTCGTCGCCGACGGAAGCGGTGTGATATTCGTTCCAGGCGATGTCGTCGAGGAGGTCATCGAGATCGCACCTCGGTTCCAAGAGTACGAACGGGTCATCAGAAAACGGATCGCGGAAGGAGAAGACATCGTCGCGGTTCACGAAGACCTCGACTACGAGGATTTCGAATCCCGAGGCGGCGTAAAATAACGCTCCGACGGGTCGAAAGGCGTATTCCGTCCCGATTCTCAACTCCGGTATGGCGACCGATATCGACGCATTGGCAACCGTTGCGGACTATCAGTTCGGCTCGGGCGCTGGTGCGGCGCTTTTCGCGGGAGATCTCACGATTCAACGGACGAGCTCTGGCCGGCCGCAACAGATCCTCGCTGGCGACGATCGCGTCGTCTCGTATGGGATAGACGGCCGGTTTACGCTCGGCGTCGCCGGCGGTCACCGGCTTCAGAACGCGCTGGCACCACCGAGTTTTCGTGTCGTCGTCGGCGACGATAGCGAGCCGTTCGTCAGGGACGGCCGAAACGTCTTCGCGAAGTTCGTCAAAACGGTCGATCCCGCCGTGCGCCCCGGTGATGAGGTGCTCGTCGAACACGCTGATGGCGAGTTACTCGCGGTCGGCCGCGCCGAACTCTCCGCCGAGGCGATGGTCGATTTCGACACCGGCATGGCTGTGAAAGTTCGAAACGGCGTTCCCGAGTGATTCGACGCGACGGTCTCTCACCACGCTACTCGTCTGGTCTGTCTTTCGAAACGAACTGTCCCCACAGCTCGCGTCGATCCGCGAACTCTCGATAAACCCGCTCGCGGAACCGTTCGTAATCCTCGAACTGGCTCAAAAATCGGACGAGGTCTTCCGCCCCCGGCGGGAGGTCAGCGCGAGCGAACGACTGTTCGATCGCGGCTCCACACGAGTACACCGCTCCATCGCTCAGCAAGTGTGAACACGATTCGTAGTCATCTGGCAGCAGCGCTCGCTGTTCGTCCGTGAGTTCGTCGAAACCGACGATGGCGAGATTCGTTCGATGGGCAAAAAAGTCCGCCCACCACGTACAGAACCCACAGTCGTCGTCGTAAACGAACGTGTCGCGGCTCATACGCCACGTTTCGAACGCGAGACGCATAGGTTCCTCGGATTCACCCGTCTCCGTTGAGGAACCTGCTGACCGTCACGGCGCTTTCAAGCGTCTCATCGACCTGCGTCACGACGAGCGCGAGCGCGACGACCGCCAAGACCGCACCGACCGCGAACGGGACGAGGAACCCGTAACTGAAGAGCGCTCCGGAGAGCAGCGGCCCGAGGGCGGTGCCGAGACCGAACGCCATCGTCAACACTGAGAGCGTCGTCCCGGATTCGCCCTCTTCGGCCAGATCGCCCGCGATCGCGAGCGCGGGCGCGAACACCATCGCGACCGAAACCCCGTGGATGAGTCTCGACGCGAGCATCGCGCTCGATGACGTGACGAGCCCCTGTGCTAACACCGCCGGTACGAGCAGCACCAATCCCCACACCAAAAACGGCTTTCGGCCGATTCGATCGGCGGCTCGGCCGATCGGAACCTGTAGCACGATGTTCGCGATCACGACGGCGGAGAATTGAACGCCGAACCACGTCGGTCCTTGATCGAGCCGTTGGTTGATCGGCTCTTGAAGCGTCGCGAACAGCGCGATCGAGATCGCCATAAACAGGGTTCCCACACCGAGAACGAACACCGGATCGAACAGTCGCTGGTCGCCTTCTTCGAGTATCGCGATCGACAGCTCATCACCCGCTTCCGCGGCAGTCATCGGTGGCTCTTCGATCAGTACCGTGACGAGCGTGAAACTCACCAGCGCGCCGAGCACGGCGACGCCGAACGCCGCATTGAACCCGGACAGGACGGTGTCATAGGGGAGCGAATAGGGTCCGGCCTGTACAACGAATCCCGCGACGACCGGCCCGAATCCGAACCCAATGAGCCGGAACGTGTTGAACACGCCGAAGTTGCCGCCTCGTTCGGCGTTACTCCGCGCGAGATCGTTGACGAGCGCGATCGTCGTCGGGATGACGAACGCCCCTCCGAGCCCTTGCAGTGCCCGCACGACCAACAGCGCTTCGTAGCTCTCGACGAGCGCGTAGGCGACGCTCGTGACCGCCAACACGACGAGTCCGAACAGGATGTATATCTTCCGCCGGCCGGTCCGATCCGAGAGCCGCCCGGTAAACGGCTGGGCGAAGCTGTTTAAAAAGCCGAACAGCGACAGCGCGACACCGATCAGCAGTTCGATCGTGACCGGCACGCCGAGTATCGATGCGCCCTCGTATCCCGGCAGCGTGAGTTCACCGCTTGCGATATACAGCGGCAAGACGATGATGAGAAACGAGTTCGTGACCGCATCAGCCATCCGAGCCAGCGCTAAGACGATCACCCTCCGATCGGTCCCGAACATCGATCCGAACGACGAACGGCTATGGGATCACCGTTCCGAAACATCTGCGCCGGTTCGACACTGTCGTATTCGGCGTCCACACACAATCGCCCAAGGTATAAGCGGTACTCACGCCCTTGTACTGTATGCGTCAATTTCACCGTCTATCGAGATCGAAGCTCACGAGCGATAACCGAGGTCTGCCCGGTGGTGCCCGCTGATGTCCACGTCCACTCCGGACGTCGATGCACTTTGTTTCGACGTGTTCGGGACCGTTGTCGACTGGCGTAGCGGCGTTATCAGAGACGGGAAGCGACTCGGCCAGCGCCTCGATCTCGAGGTCGATTGGGCGGCCTTCGCCGACGCGTGGCGCGAGGAATACCGTCCCGCGCTCGATCGGGTTCGACGGGGTGAAGAGCCGTGGCGAAACCTCGATTCGCTTCACCGCGAATCGCTCGACGAGTTGCTCGATCGGTTCGAAATCGATGGTCTCTCCGAAGCGGAAATCACACAGTTCTCCCGCGTGTGGCATCGTCTCGACCCGTGGCCGGACTCGGTTCCTGGGCTTCGACGACTCAAACCGAAGTACGTGATCGCGCCGCTTTCAAACGGTCACGTGCGACTGCTCACGAACATGGCCAAACGGGCAGGAATCCCGTGGGATCTGATCCTCTCTGCGGAGCTCTCGGGCCATTATAAACCCGACAAGGAGACGTATCTAACCGCCGTCGATCTGCTCGATCTCGATCCCGAGGCGGTAATGATGGTTGCGGCTCACGAACACGATCTCGAGGCGAGCCGTTCGGTCGGCCTCCGCACCGCCTACGTCCATCGGCCCTTCGAGTGGGGCCCCGAGGCCGCCGATTCGGCGGAACGACCGGACACCTCTGACTACGATCTCGTCGTCGAGAGCTTCGTCGAACTCGCGGAACGACTCGATGCGCCGCCGATCGCCTGAGAGAGGCTGCCGTCGAACGCCGTCAGACGCTCGAACGGTTCGGTTTCGCTCGCTTTCCAACCACGATCGTTCGTGCTAAACCCTGTGAATTAAATACGACGGCTCCCCGAATCCACGGTATGGAATTTTGCGACGAGTGCGGTTCGATGATGCACAGCGATAACGGGGTATGGATCTGTGGATCCTGCGGATTCGAAAAGGAACGCGACGCCGAGCGGGAAGAGAATATGGTCACGACCGAGGGACAAGACACCGACAGCGGTCCCGTGGATATGTCCGAAGTCGATACCGCCGAAATAGGTCCGACGACGAGGGTAAAATGTCCGAAATGCGAACACGATCGAGCTCGGTATGAAATGAAACAGATCCGATCGGCCGACGAGTCTGAAACGCGATTTTTCACGTGCACCGAGTGCGATCACAAGTGGCGAGAAGACGACCACTGACGGTTTCGGCTAGTTTCGGTCGGACTGCCGTGTTGCTTTCTCCTGTGTGAGCGGTCTGCACAGCCGCTCGACGTTTATTCCGATCGATCCCGTCTTCTCGGTATATGGCCGTTTCCCGCCGCCGAGTTCTCTCTACGCTCGCTGGGGTCGGCGCCGCCGCCGCCGCTGCCGGTTGCCTCGATCAATCGGGCGTCTCTGGCAGTTCTGGGTCGACCGCCAGAGAGCTACAGGTCGATCTGGGTGTCATCTGCGAGGAGACGGACGGTCCGTTCGATCTCTTCGGGGGCAGACGGCCAACCGAGATCGACGACGCGCAAGCGACGCCTGAGGAGAGCTATGACACCAACGAGATCCCGCTTCGTGACGAGCCGTTGCATCTCGGACACGAACTGGAGGTATTCATCGACAATCACCTGGGCGGCGGTGTGGGACACGACGGGATCCCATCGATCGATGAGCCTCGGTTCATTCGAGCCGATGAAGCTGAACTCCCCGCATGTGAGCGGGTTTTCGGTGTCGAACTCGACGGCGATATTCGAGCATACCCACAGCGAATCCTCGTTCGCCACGAGATCGTAAACGACGTCGTCGGCGGTGAGCCGGTCGCGGTAACGTACTGTCCGCTGACCGGCACAGCGCAGGGATTTTACCGAGGTGGCGTCGAATTCGGCGTCTCCGGTCGATTGGTCAACTCGAATCTGATCATGTGGGACCGTGACTTCGACG
>SKKJ01000196.1 GCA_007121575.1 Natronomonas sp. | reverse complement strand
CTCTGCAGACGTTGGCTCACGACCGAGTTCCTCGGTGACGAGTTCACGGTCCGACGGCGGGAGGCTCATGCAGTTGTATGCTTCTTTCGACCGAATAAATCGCTTTTCATGTCCACGTTCGTGGATATGATCGTTTGTTGACGTGACACACCGACCGGGGTGCTTTTTAAGTCCGGCGGCGAACGTTCTACTGTGCTGTCGGTTGAGCTTCACTCACACTCCGAACTGTCCTATGACGGCCGAGATCCGATCGAACTCCTCTTAGAGCAGGCCGAAGCGGTCGGTCTCGACGCGCTCGCGATCACGGATCACGACGAGATCGACGCCTCGCTCGAAGCGGCGGCGATCGCCGAAGAGTACGGTCTCGTCGGGATCCCGGGTATGGAGGTGTCGAGCGCCGCTGGACACGTCTTGGCGCTCGGCGTTGAGGAACTCATCTCGTCCGGGCTCTCATACGACGAGACGCTCGATCGGATCCGTGCGCTGGGCGGCATCGCCGTCGTTCCGCACCCGTTTCAAGCCTCCCGTCACGGCGTTGCGGCGCACATCAGTCGCGATCAACTCGCCGCGGCAGACGCGATCGAAGTGTACAACTCCCGATTGTTTACCGGGCGAGCCAACCGGCAAGCGGAGCGGTTCGCCGAGACCCGGGGTCTCCCGATGACGGCCGGAAGCGACGCCCACATCGCCGAGATGGTCGGCCAAGCCGTCACCGAGGTCGATGCGTATCATCGAAGCGCCGAAGGTATCCTCGATGCCGTCGCCGAGGGCCGAACGAGCGTCGTCGGGAAGCGAACGCCGTGGTTTATCAGCGTCCAGCAGTTCGGCGGCGGCGTCAAGCGCCGCGTCGCGTCGATGCTGCCATGGTGATAGACGGCGCCGGTCCGTCGGCAGTCAGAGACGCGCTCGAAACGAACACGCCGTTACCCGGTCTCGATGGCTTCGCCGGTGAGCTCGACGGCAGATTGGTACGTGACGTGCTCGGCCGATATCCGCTCTTTTCCGAAGCAGACGATCCGACGACGTGGAGCTTCGATCCGACCGACCTCTCGCAGCCGGTTTCGGTCCCCGCCGGCCACGTTCGAGACACGCGCGGCGACGAGCGGGTGTGGACACTTCCGTCCCCGAAACCGTTCGAAGACGACCAGCGGGCTATCGAGTCGGTTCGAACCGCGGTCATCGACGCTGTCGACGCACTGGACGATTCGCCGCCGATCGCGTTCTCGGGCGGGATCGATTCGGCGATCCTCGCGGCGCGGACTGACGGGCCGTTATACGTCGGTGGATTCGAGGGCGGCCACGACATCGAAGCGGCCCGATCGGCGGCCGTCGAACTCGGCCGCGAACTCCGGCACGTCGAGTTCACGCACGATGATATCGAACGAGCGGTACCGACCGTCGTCGGCGCGATCGGTCGTGCCGAGCCGCTGGATGTCGAGATCGCGCTATCGCTGTTTCTCGTCGGCGAGGCCGCCGCCGCCGATGGATACGATCGCCTCGCGCTCGGGCAGGGTGCTGACGAGTTCTTCGGCGGCTACGCCAAGATCGAGAACGCGCCCGAAAGCGACCGGACCGCCGCGGATACGGTCCGCGGCGCGGTTCGCGAGGTTATCGGGACGCTTCCACAGCAACTCGAACGCGATGTCTTGGCGCTTCGGGCTGCGGGGGTCGAACCGATCGTCCCATTGTGTTCGGACCGCGTCGTCGAAACCGCATTGGGGCTTCCCGAACCGCTGTTGATCGCGGATGGCGAACGGAAAGTTGCGTTGCGTCGTGCTGCGGATTTCTTACCCGATGAAATCCGTTATCGCGAGAAGAAGGCTATCCAGTACGGCAGTCTACTGTCTCGAGAGCTCGATCGGCTGGCGAGACGCGCCGGGTTCAAGCGCCGAATGGACGATCATCTCGGCCGGTATATCGAGACGCTGTGTGCGCGATAGCTCGGCTAACTGCGAGGAGCTGTTCGTTCGCTCGGGCATAAGCCTGATATCGATCGCCGGTGTGAAACGAACGAGGGCGATGGACCGAGACCTACAGCGAACGGTACTGGAGACGCTGGCTGAACACGGTCAGCTCTCGGTCTCGGCGCTCGCGGAGACGCTCGATCGGCACCCAGTAACCATCGATCGGCAGTGTTATGACCTCCAAACCGACGGATACATCGTCATCGCGTCCAGCGGTGGGACCTACAAGCTCACTACGAAGGGTCGCTCGCGAGTGAACGAGCCGGATGTTGAGTGACGGCGCGATCCGGACTATTCGAAACCCTTAGTGACGGGGCACGCCCAGCACAACCATGACTGTCGACGACGAGGAGGTCCGCCACGTCGCATCGCTCGCCCGGATCGACCTCGAGGAGACGGAGATCGAGCGGTTCGCCGAGCAGTTCGACGAGATTCTCGAGTATTTCGAGGCGCTCGATGACGTTCCCGAGATCGAAACGGAGACGGATCTCACGAACGTGATGCGTCCCGACGAGGTTCGAGACGGGCTCACACAGGAAGAGGCGCTCCGTAACGCACCCGAAACGGAGGACGGGTACTTCAAGGGGCCGAACGTCTCATGAGCTACAACGCGTTCATCACCGAGGAGACGATCGAAGGCGACGGATCGGGGCCACTCGCTGGGCGGACGGTCGCGATCAAAGACAACATCTCGACGGCGAACGTCCGGACGACGTGCGGGTCGAACACGCTCGCGGAGTACGTCCCGCCGTACGATGCGACGGTCGTCGAACGGCTCTTTGAGGCCGGTGCGACGATCGTCGGGAAAACGAACATGGACGAGTTCGGCATGGGGACGACGACCGAAACCTCCGCGTTCGGCCCGACGGAAAACCCCGCCGCCGATGGGCGCGTTCCGGGCGGTTCTTCGGGTGGTTCTGCGGCTGCTGTTGCCGCCGGCGAGGCGGATCTCGCACTCGGTTCGGACACCGGCGGTTCCGTTCGCTGCCCGGCCGCGTTTTGTGGTGTCGTCGGTCTCAAGCCGACGTACGGGCTCGTCTCGCGATACGGGCTCGTCGCGTACGCGAACTCCCTCGAACAGATCGGTCCGCTGGCACCGACCGTCGGAGGGGCCGCCGAACTGCTCGATGTCATCGCTGGCCTGGACCCGAACGATGCGACGACACGCGCGCCTCCCGAAGGTGCCGAGACGGATTACGCGGCCGCCGCCGATGGCGACGTCGGCGGGCTCACGATCGGTGTTCCGACCGAGCTCACCGAGGGTGCCGACGACGGCGTTCGAACCGCCTTCGAAGAATCAATCACGGAGCTCGAACGCCAAGGGGCGACGATCGAGGACGTCTCGCTTCCGTCGGTCGAAACTGCCGTACAAGCGTACTACGTCATCGCGATGTCCGAAGCCTCTTCGAATCTCGCACGCTTCGACGGCGTCCGGTACGGAACGAAAGGCGATAGCGACGGCAACTGGAATGAATCGTTCGCAGCCGCCCGCGAGGCGGGTTTCGGCGAGGAAGTTAAACGCCGCGTACTGCTCGGTACGTACGCGCTCTCGGCGGGATACCACGACAAATATTACAAGCGGGCTCAAGACGCCCGAGCGTGGGTGAAACAGGATTTCGACGAGACGTTCGATCAGGTCGACGTGGTGGCGTCGCCGACGATGCCCGTCCCGCCGTTCGAACTCGGCGAGAGCCTCGACGATCCGCTGCAGATGTATCTCGCCGACGCGAACACGGTTCCGGTCAACCTCGCGAACCTCCCCGCGATTTCGGTTCCGGCCGGCGAGACGGATGAGGGTCCGGTCGGCATCCAGTTCGTCGGGCCGGCCTTCGGCGAAGCGACGATCATCCGGGCTGGCTCGGCGCTCGAGTAATCCGCATAGCGATACCGTTCGTCGGTGGAGTCACCGTTCTTATTCGATCCGTCGCCGCCCTTCGGCGCTGACCGTATACGCGAACACCGGTAACGCGGGAACGACTTTCTCGATCGGTCCCGAGTTGAACATCTCGAATAGCTCTCTTAGCTCCTCGATTGTCGATCGCTCGAAGCCCTGTAGTTCGAGCGCTTCAGGCGTCAGTTGTGGCGTGTACGGGACCGATTCGACGTACTCCTCGACGATGTGTGCCGATTCTTCGACGGCCGAATCGAATGCCTTCGAGTCGAGCACCGGTTCGACATCCGCCCACATCGAGTTTAGATAGCCGGGCCATTGAGCCATCAGCCGATAGATGCTCGGAAAGCCGCTTTCGAGGCCGTGAAACGATCGTATCGATACGATCGTGTCCTCCAGTTCGGGTGGAACCGCCTCGGCTCCGATCATCGTCGGTGGGTTGCCCCGATCTCGATCTAGCCACGCCGGAAGTGGTTCGCACGCCGCCCGCGTCCGCCCCGGAGTCGTCCCGACGTCGCCGCCGTTCAGTGACCGGTCGACGACTTCGAAAAGGACCGCGAGACGCGGTCCGACGACGTCGAAGGTGGCGATCTGTCCTTTGAGTTCTCGAAACTCCGCCGGCGAGATATCGAGTTGATCGAATCGGTATCGCGGGACGGTGTTTTCGATATCGAGTTCGTCGTAGACGGTCGATCGATACGCGACGGAGACGCGGCCGAACGTTCGCGTCTGGAAAACCGGTTTGACCTGCCCCCATAGATAGCGGGTGAATTCGGGTTCGTTCGCGATCAGCGTTCGGAAGATCCAGTTGACGGTCGGCGCGCGAAACGTGTGTCTGATATCGTCGTAGAGTCCGCGTTGCCAGCCGGTCGCCTCCTCTTCGTAGAGCTGTTTGTCCGTGTCCATACCGTAGTCGGCGTTCGACAACGGGGTAAACGTTACCACGAAATGGTGTGCGTTTCGCGCTTTCTGTCAGTGTGTCTCGTCCGCTCGGTCAGTGTTTGAACGCTCGCTGGCCGGTGAAGGCCATCGCGATGTCGCGTTCGTTCGCCGCCGCGATCACGTCCTCGTCGTTTACCGACCCGCCAGGTTGGACGACCGCTTCGATGCCCGCGTCCGCCGCTTCCTCGATCCCGTCGGGGAACGGGAAGAACGCGTCGGAGGCCATCACCGCCCCTTCTGCATCTTTGCCTTCGGCGTGCTCGTCGGCTTTCATCGCGGCCAGCCGAACCGCATCGACGCGCGAGACCTGTCCCATCCCGACGCCGACGGTCTCGGTCCCCTTCGCGAAGAGGATCGCGTTCGATTTGACGTGTTTGATGGTCTGCCAGGCGAAACACATCGTCTCCAGTTGTTCGTCGGTCGGTTTCCGGTCGGTGACGATCTCGAGGTCGTCGACGGCGATCGTTTGGGTGTCTCGCTGTTGGACCAACCGTCCGCCGACGAGGTCGCTCTCGACGAGCGGATCGGCATCGACCGCCAGCTCTGTTCCCGTTCCGACATCGAGCACGCGGAGGCTCTCTTTCTCGAAGAGCACGTCCAATGCGGCGTCGGTGTAGCCGGGAGCGACGACGACCTCTTTGAACGAGTCGGTGATCGCCTCCGCGGTGGCAGCGTCGCACTCGCGGTTCAACGCGACGATTCCGCCGAAGGCGCTCATCGGATCCGTCGCAAGGGCCGCGTCGTACGCTGTCGCGAGTGAGTCGGCCGTCGCACAGCCCGCAGGATTGGTGTGTTTGATGACCGCTGCCGCTGGTTCGTCGAACTCGGCGATCAACGAGAGTGCGGCGTCGGCATCGTTGTAGTTGTTATACGACAGCGCTTTCGCCCCTTCGTTTCGCTGGGTCGCACTGACGACGCTCGCCGCTTCGGATGCGCCGTCGATGTACACCGCGGCGTCTTGATGTGGGTTTTCGCCGTATCTGAGTTCGCGACCCCGATCCTCGCTTTCGAACCGCCGTGCGGGGAACTGTCCCGAGTCGTCGCCGTCCACCGAGACGTTCCCGCTTTCGACGCTCACTCGATCCTCCGCGAACCACCTGATGACGCGTGGGTATGCGCTGAACTCCGCCTCGTAGAGAACGCGCCGTTTGAGGTCGTCGGTATCGTCGTCATCGTAGACGGGGACGGGCTCTTGGGTGATGATCGGGCCACCATCAACGGTCTCGTCGACGACGTGGACGGTACAGCCGCTCACGGAGACGCCGGCTTCGAGCACCTGCTCGTGGGCGTCCATCCCGGGAAACGACGGCAAGAGCGAGGGATGAACGTTGATCGTCGTCGGAGCCGAATCCAAGAACGCCTCGGTGAGGATCCGCATATAGCCGTCCAGACAGACGAGATCGACGTCGTATCCCTCCAGCCGTTCGAGGATTTGTCGTTCGTGTTCTTCTCGCGATTCGTCCGGATCTCGCTCGACGACTTCCGTTGGAATCCCGCGCTCCGCGGCTTTTTCGATAATCGGCGCGCCTTCTCTGTTCGAGAGGACGACGGCGAACGACGCGCCCCCGGGCGCGGTGTCCGCGATGTGTAACAGGTTCCGGCCGCGATTCGAGGCCATACCGGCGAGTTGCATACGAAAACCGGGCGTCGCTAAAAGCAAAGTAGTTGCGGTTGACGTTGCCGTAGTATACATGATCTTGTATCCTTTTACAACTACGTGCTGAATATCCCGGTATAGTATACACGGTACTGTGTATCTCCGACGATTTCGTTCCCGATCTGGTGACCGGCGACCGACACCCTTTTTCAACGGCTCTTCGCACTCGTAGGTATGACAGACCGGGGTTCGCTCTACGCCGTCTCACCACTCGATGGCCGATACGCCCGCTATACCGACGCGCTCACTGACTACGCGAGCGAGGCCGCACTGATTCGCGCCCGCATCGAGGTCGAAGTCGAATATCTCATCGCGCTCGCCGACCTCGAGGCGACGCCGCTGACCCTAAACGAGTCGACTCGCGAGGAGCTTCAGCGGCTGTACGAGGAGTTCGATGCCGAGGACGCGTCCATCGTAAAACAGCTCGAAACGGACGGCTATAACGGCTATTCAGCCACCAATCACGACGTGAAAGCCGTCGAATACTTCATCCGGTTACACCTTCCCGACGAGGAGACGCAGGGTCCGTGGGTTCATTTCGGGCTCACGAGCGAAGACGTCAACAACCTCGCCCACCGGTTGCTCGTCGGTCCGGCCGTGAGGGAGGTGCTCGTCCCCGAGATCCGCTCGATCCGCGATACGCTGATCGCTGAGGCGCGCGAACATCGAGCGCTACCGATGTTGGCTCGAACGCACGGCCAGCCGGCGACGCCGACGACGTACGGCAAAGAGTTGGCAGTGTACGCCTCCCGGCTCGGTCGATCGCTCGGACGGCTCGAGGCCGCCACCGACGGCCTGTCGGGGAAACTCGCGGGCGCGTCCGGCACGTACGCCGCACACCACGCCGCCTACTCCGACGTCGATTGGCGGGCGTTTTCGCGGTCGTTCGTCGAATCCCTTGGACTCGAACACACGCCGCTTTCGACGCAGGTGAACCCCTGTGACGATCTCGCGGAAGTCTTCGACGCGGTGCGTGGCGTCAACAGCGTTCTCCGCGATCTCGATCTCGATATGTGGCTCTACGTTTCCGATCGGTATCTCGGACAGGATGCGGCCGCGGGCGAGACTGGTTCCTCGACGATGCCGCATAAGGTCAACCCGATCGATTTCGAGAACAGCGAGGGCAACCTCACGAAGGCGAACTCGGATCTGGTCTTTCTCGCCGATTACGTCACGACGTCTCGGCTGCAGCGGGATCTCTCCGATTCGACCGTCAAACGAAACATCGGTGCGGCCTTCGCACACTGTCTGATCGCGTATCGAAAGACGGCGACCGGGCTGTCGAAGGTGACCCCGAACGAGGCGATCATGCGCGAGGAACTCGAAG
The DNA here is from genome assembly GCA_007121575.1 of Natronomonas sp. Lineage (GTDB taxonomy): Archaea > Halobacteriota > Halobacteria > Halobacteriales > Haloarculaceae > Natronomonas. The sequence goes on along the minus strand of SKKJ01000196.1, from coordinate 202 downwards.
CCAACCCGGAAGTGATCGGCGAGGCCGTCCAGACAATCTTACGACGTGAGGGCGACACCGACGCGTATGAACGGATCAAAGCGCTGACTCGAGGACAGCGAGCCACGCTCTCCGATTTCCGCGAACTGTTCGACGAGCTCGACGTTTCTGAATCGGTTCGAGAGGAACTACACGCACTGACACCGGCCGGATACACCGGACT
>SKKJ01000254.1 GCA_007121575.1 Natronomonas sp. | reverse complement strand
GATGGTGCCCGAACGAGGTGGTTCAAAGCACCCGCGGAGAACGAACCGCAGCTTCCGTCCAGCGTCGAGTGTGTCGTCCCGATCGCGAGCGCGAAAATCGTCGGCGAGCGGATCGACGACGAACACGTTCATCGACCAAAGCGCGTCGCGGCGCTTCTCGACCGACCGCTTGGAAGCCGGATCGAACCGGAAGACGTCGTGGCTGTCCTTCGAGACGAACAGGGTGGCTTAAAAGGAGTTCCGGCGAACGCACGCGTGATCCCGCTTATAAACATGGTCGATGACGAGCGGCTCGAATCCGTGGCAAGGGAAATCGCGGAAGGGTTACTCGCGGACGAGCGGATCGACAGCGTCGTGCTGGGACGAATGGACCGTAAACGAGTCGTCGACGTCGTTGAATGATTCTGATCGTCTGTGCCGTTGAATGGTTATCCCGGCCCGTCGATGTCGTCGAATGATTCTCGTAGACGTTCGCTCGCCCATTGAACGTCCTCCGGCGTGTCGATACTCTCAAAGCTGTCTAACGACCCGTGCTCAAGGAGCTCCTTTCGGTCGATAACGGACAAACTGAGCGAAGCGAGTGGTTCGATAATCCGCGGGTTAGGCGTTTCGAGCGCCCGTTCGCACGCTCGGATCATCGGCTCACATTTATAAACCGAATGCAGCGGTTCGAACCACTCGCTCGGTCGAGGAACGGCGGCATCATATCCCTCCGCTCGTTCGAAGAGATAGCGTATAAGCGCGGGATCTAAAAACGGCATATCGACCGCGACGACGGCGGCGTACTCCGTTTCGACGGCTCCGAGTCCGGTTGCGATACCCGCGACGGGCCCTCGGTCCGGTTCGGGGTCGATCGCAAACCGCGGCTCGTATCCCGAGAGCACCGTTTCGATCGCCGATCGTTGATCGCTCCGACAGTTGACGACCAGTCGGTCGGTGGCTTCCAAGAGACGGTCGGCCACTCGTCGAATTAGCGGTGTCCCAGCGACCTCGACGACCGCCTTTTCGATCTCACCCATTCGAACCGAGTGACCGCCGGCAACGATCACTCCGCTCGTCTCATCCATACACAACCGGATTGGCGTTCAGTCCGTATTAATCGGTTCGATCCGGACGCTCGAGATTTTGTATTCAGGGATGCCGCTCGTCGGATCGTATCGCTCACCGGTCAGCGTGTTCACCGCCCCTTCGGCGAAATGCATGGGGATGAAGACGACGCCCTTCCCCGGCCGTTCGGTTACCTGTGCTCGAACCTCGATGTGACCACGTTCTGACTCGACACGGACCCGTTGCCCGTCATCGACGCCGAGCGAGTCGGCCGTCTCCGGGTGGATCTCGACGAAGCTTTCGGGAACGTGATCGGTGATCTCCTCAACGCGACGGGTGAGCGTTCCCGTATGGAAATGATACAGCACGCGGCCGGTCGAAAGCGTCAGCGGATACGCTTCACTCGGCAACTCGCCGGGTTCGCCCATATCGGAGGGGACGAATCGGGCCTTCCCGTCGGGGAAGTTGAATTCGTCCTCGTATAAGAACCGCGTCCCGGGGTGATCGGCGTCGGGACAGGGCCACTGGAGGCCGCTTTCGCGTTCGATACGCTCGTGGGTCATCCCGCCGTATATCGGCGTCACGTCGGTCAGTTCGTCGAAGATCGCTGTCGGGGAATCATACTCCCACCGCGGCCCACCGTGTTCGATTCGGTTGGCGAGCGATTGAATGATCTCCCAATCCTGTCTCGCCAGCCCCGGTGGGTCAAGGGCTTTTCCGACGCGCTGGACTCGCCGTTCGGTGTTGGTGAACGTCCCGTCTTTTTCGGCAAAGGCGGCCGCCGGTAACACGACATCGGCATGTTCGGCGGTTTCCGTCATGAACAGATCCTGCACGACGAGGAAGTCGGTCTTCGCAAGGGCCTCCTCGGCGTGAGTGATATCCGGCTCCGAGAGCGCCGGGTTCTCGCCCATCACGTACAGCCCCTTCACGTCGCCGTCGTGGATCGCCTCGAACGTCTCCGTCACCTTCAATCCGACATCGCCGGGCGGGCGGACACCCCACGCGTCCTCGAAGAGATCGAGCACGTCGGGATCGGTCACGTCCTGGTAGCCGGGGAGTTTGTTCGGAAGCGTCCCCATGTCACCGCCGCCGCCCTGCACGTTGTTGTGACCGCGGAAGGGTGAAAGACCGGCGTTTGGTTTCCCGACGTTACCGGTTAACAGCGCGAGATTCGCCATCGCCCGGACGTTGTTGGTGCCGTGTGAATGCTGTGTCAGCCCCATGGCCCAGCCGAAGACCACCGAATCGGCGGTCGCGATTCGCTCCGCGGCCGTCGTGAGCGCCTCGGCCGGGATTTCGGTGAGTCGCTCGACTTCCTCGGGAGTGAACGGCTCGACCTTCCGCCTCAACGCGTCGAAATCGTGGACGTGCTCATCGATGAAGTCGACATCGTGGAGATCGTTCTCGATGATGTGGCGGGCCATGCCGTTCATCCACGCGATGTCGTAGCCGGGCTTCGAACGGAGATACTGATCCGCGTGTTCCGCGATGCCGACCTTTCGAGGATCGACGACGATGAGCGTCGCCCCGTCCCGAACGTTGCGTTTCACCTTCGTCGCCAAGACAGGGTGTGATTCGGTCGTGTTCGTCCCCGAGAACAGATAACAATCTGCATTCGCAACGTCGTCGATGCTGTTCGACATCGCGCCGTAGCCGACCGTCCCGAGCAGTGCGGCGACCGTAGAGGAGTGACACAGCCGAGCGCAGTTGTCGATGTTCTTCGTCCCGAGAACGGTTCGAGCGAACTTCTGCATCAGATAGTCTTCCTCGTTCGTGCATTTCGAGGAAGCGAAACACGCGAGCGCATCCGATCCGTGTTCGTCTCGGATCGCTTCGAGTCCGGAGGCGACTGTCGTGAGCGCCTCATCCCACGACGCCTCCCGAAACTCGTCACCATCGCGTACAAGCGGCGTCTTGAGCCGATCGTCACGCCCGATGAACCCGTAGCCGAACTTGCCTTTCACACACGTCGAGAAATCGTTCGCGGGCGCGGCGTCGGGATCGGTCGCTCGAACTCCGAGTACGCGCGCATCATCGCTGTAGAGTTCGAACCGACAGCCGACGGCGCAGTATCCGCAGGTCGTCTCGGTTCGGTCAAGCCGGTCGAGTCTGGCGTCTCCGACCCGCTTCGCGATTCCGAAAAGGATCCCTTCAGAGAAGACGCCGGCAGCGATGTCCTCAGCGAGGTGTTCGCCGGTTCTGATCGCTCGATCGGCCGTCTCTCCCGCTCTCCGCTTCGCTTTAGCCATGAATCGAGCGACGCCGGATACGTCCGTATCGGCGGCCGAATCGATCCGCGTACTGCTCCGCTCGCGGTCACGTTCTCGCTTCGATTTCAGCACGCTTCCGACGGAGTTTCGCTGCGTGAATCCGGGGAACGGCAGCGTTGTCGCGTCGACGAGGCCGCCTTCGACGAGGCTCCCGGTCGGACAGACGGTCGCGCAGTGACCGCAAGAGACACAGGTCGAATCCGCCATCGTCTCGACGTCGGTCTGAAATCCGATTCGAGTGTTCTCACCGGATCCTTCGATGCGCAAGACGCCCTCGACTTGCACGTCGTTGCAGGCATCGACGCACCGATTACAGAGGATACACTTGTTGCGGTCGATCTGGATCGCCGCCGTCGGGTCGAGCGGTTCGTAGAGATCCCGGTTATCGAGGACGCCGTATCGAGGATGCGTGACTCCGGCTTCGATCGCCGTATCCTGTAGCTCGCACCGACCGTTCTTCCCGCAGGTCGTACACCGCAGGTTGTGATTCGAAAGCACCAGATCGAGGTTGTGCGAGCGGGCCTCCGCGGCGGCGGGCGCGTTCGTCTCGATAACGGCCCCATCGGTCGCCGGTGTCGAGCAGGCGGCGACGAGACCGTCGTCGTCGGTTTCGACCACACACGTCCGACACGTCGTCCGCGGTCCGATTTCTTCGGCGGCTTCCGTATCACGGTCGTAGTGACACAGCGCAGGCACCTCGCGTCCGGCGGCGTTGACCGCATCGAGAAGCGTCCCGCCGGGTGGGACGATAACGGTCTGACCGTCGACGGTGAGCGTCGTCGGATTGTCGGCAGATCCGCCCGCTCGCTCGGGTCGTGGCGGATCGTTGGCCGTTCCCGTTCGAAACGTTTCGGTCAGTGGCGTCGACGCCCGAGGGTCTTCGATCTCGGGAATGCGAGGATGGACCGTGTCCTCCTCAGCGATCCCCGTTTCATCGGTACTCATTGGAGGCCTCCGCACGATCCGGCAGGACAGCGCCCCTCCGCGTGAGCGCGAAATTCGGGTTCAAACGCTTCGAGCGCCGTCGTGATCGGACGGGCAGCGGCTTCTCCGAACGCACAGAGGCTTGTCGCACCCATGACTCGCGAGAGTGTCCGGAGGGCCTCGGGGTCGAATTTCCCGTCGTAGACGCTTCTGAGCGATTTGTGCAGTTGTTTCGATCCCTCACGACACGGGACGCATCGTCCACAGTTCGTCTCGCGAGCGAAAGCGGCGCGCTCGCCGACAGTCGCGACGACGCACTCACCCGGGCCGAGCACCTCCACGACACCCTCGGTTCCGAATCCAGCCGCCGAAAGCGCCTGCACACTCGCCGGCAGATCGAGCGACTCGGTGAAACCACCGAATTTCCCGCCCACGACGTACCGTTCGCCGCCCGGTTCGACCGCTTCGAGTGCCTTCGAGAGGGAGCTCTCGGTCCGCAACTCAACAACTGCCGGCGCGGTTACAGCACCCCGGACCGAAACGAGTCGGGTGCCCGGGTCGGCGTTCTCGGGATCGAACGCCGCCCCGTCGAGGAGCGCTCGGAGTTGTAACAGCGTCCGCGGCGTGTGGATAACGGTCGGGCGACCATACAGTCCCCATTCTTCCGGCCCGGGCGGTCTTCGACGGGCTTCGATTCGGTCGTTTCCCTCGAGCGCTTCGAGCGCCATCGTCGGTTCCCCGATCAGAAACGAATCGGGCGCACGGTGGATGATCTCGCCATCTGCGACGACTTCGAGTGGTTCGAAAGACGGCTCAGTGGTCATGACGGCCACGTCGGTCGCACCGATCGCTTCGGCGACGGTTCGTGCACCGTCGAGAACGTATCCAGGGACGCTTCGACAGAGCAGTTCGTCGATCCGACAGTCGGTGTCAGCTGTGTGAACGACGACGACGGGTTCGCCCTCAGCTTCGGCGGCTGGTTTCCAGATATCAGTGAGGACCTCACCGGCTGCCCCGTCGGCTCTTCCGCGGCCTCGGAGACCAACGGCTCGAACCCGATCAAAAACCGATTCGGTATCGATCTCTTCGGCGATCGGTTCCGGTCGGACGGTCGGATCGACCCAACCGCACGGCCCGAGGATCCGACGCGTGCCGACCGAAAGCGGTCCCGAGTTCGGAATCGGGAGTTTCGAGATTTCGACATCGTGCTCGACAACCGCGTATGCGTTCTCCGTCGGGAGTTCACCACGTTCGAGCGCCTTCGCGGCGTTGACTATCTCGGTGAGTGTTTGCTCCGTGAAAATCGCCGTCCGACCCGCCAACGTATACAGACACATCGAGAACGGTGTGCCGGCCGGCCCGACGCTCGTTACCGGGACCTCAACGGTCGCTTCGAGTTCTGCGACGACGGATCGACAATCTGGCATATCGCTGGTGATCCGTATCAACGGTCCAGCCTCGACACCGGTCGCGGACATATCTCACGGTTACATGCTAAAACGATAAACGTTAGCACTGAGTTGCGCAGTCGTTGAGCACGCTTAAGACCCGTGGTGCGCTTGTCTCCGGTATGCAACCACGGGACCTGTCAGCGCATGTAGCCTACGAGGCCGGTCGTGGGGTCGGAGAAGTCGCCCGCGAGTTGGGTCTCGACGAAGAAACGCTGATCAAGCTCTCATCGAACGAAAACGCGTTCGGCCCCTCCCCGAAAGCAGTAGAGGCGGTCAAAGCGCACGCGCCGATGGTACACACGTATCCGAAATCCTCTGCGGCAGACCTTCGAGAACGGCTCGCAGACCGGCTTTCAGTCGATTCTGGACAGATATGGTTGGCGAACGGCGGGGACGGCGCGCTCGATTACCTCTCTCGGGCGATGTTACGTCCCGGAGAAGAGGTGCTCGTACCGACACCCGGATTCGCCTATTACGGGATGAGCGCCAGATATCATCACGGCAGTGTGAACGAATATCCGATCGAAAAAGCGGACGGGTTCACCCAATCCGTTGACGGAATTCTCGAACACTACAGCGACGAGCGAATCGTCTATCTCACGAGTCCGCACAACCCGACCGGGAGCGAAGTTTCGGTCGCGGATGTCGAAACGATCGCGGAAGAAACCGCCGAGGAGACGCTCGTCGTCATCGATGAAGCGTATGGCGAGTTCTCCGCCAGCCCATCAGCCGTTCCGCTCGTGCGAGAACGCGATGATATCGCGGTCATTCGGACGTTTTCGAAAGCGCACGGACTGGCCGGGCTCCGGTTGGGATACGCGGTCGTCTCCGATGCGTGGGCAGACGCGTACGCCCGAGTCAACACGCCGTTTGCCGCCTCAGAGATCGCCTGCCGAGCGGGGCTCGCCGCGCTGGACGATGCATCCCACGTCGAGAGGACCGTTGAGACCGCCGCGTGGGCGAGAGAGTACATATACGAAAACCTCGAGTGTCAGACGTGGGAGAGCGCCGGGAACTTCGTCCTGTGTGAAGTCGATAACGGCAGCGAGATCACCGCCGCGGCACAACGAGAGGGGGTTATCGTTCGGGATACGACGTCCTTTGGCCTCCCTGAATGTATTCGGATTACGTGTGGGACGCGCGAGGAGACGAAACGCGCTGTGGAGGTGCTCAACGGCCTGTTATGAGGGTCGCAGTCACCGGTACCCCCGGAACGGGAAAGACAACCGCAACGAAGCTTCTCGAGTTTGAGATAGAAGTCGTCCATCTGAACGATCTCATCGATTCTGCGAAATTAACCACCGGCGCTGATGAAGCACGTGGTAGCCTCATCGCCGATATGGATGCGATCGAAGCAGAACTGGCCGACGAAGACGAAGTGCTTATCGAGTCACATCTTGCTCACCACCTGAATGTCGATCGAGTCGCCGTGTTGCGCTGTCACCCGGATGAGTTGAAACGCCGGCTGCTGGAACGCGGCGAGACGAGACAGAAAGCCGAGGAAAACGCCGAGGCCGAAGCGCTCGATGTGATCCTCTCGGAGGCCGTCGATCGACACGGACTCGACGCAGTATACGAGATCGATACGACGGAAAGAGAACCCGAATCGATAGCGACCGAGATCGAATCGGTATATACCGGTGCGCGGCCACCGTCGGCAGGAACCGTCGATTTCATCGAGTATCTATGACACTGGATAAATTTAGACCGCTGGCCGAGCGGCTTCTCGATCCGTTCGTCAACGCGGCGGACCGAATTGGGCTGACGCCTGACGGAGTCAGTGTTCTCGCGTTCGTGTTCGCCACGCTTGCCGGAATCGCATACACGCTTGCAGGCATCGAAGTCGTCACCGTCGGGGCAGACCCTCTGTGGTACATCGCCGGCGCGGTGTTCGTGTTGTGTAACGGTTGGATGGATCTCCTCGACGGCGCGCTAGCACGAAAGCAAGGCAGTGATTCGAAGGCGGGCGACCTGTTGGATCACGTGATCGATCGATACGCCGATATCGTTATTATCGCCGGACTCGCCGCGGGAGCCGAAGCGTATCTCATCGGATTTCTGGCAGTGACCGGCGTTTTAATGACGTCATATCTGGGCACACAAGCGCAGGCAGTCGGCCTCGACCGCGTGTACGGCGGCCTCGTGGGGAGAGCTGACCGACTCGCGATCATCGGAATCGTCACGGCGATCGCAGCCGGGTACAGTGCACCGGTCGGAGGGTTGACGCTTGTCGTCTGGCTGTTGGTATTTCTCGCCGTCGTCGGTCATTTCACTGCGCTCCAGCGGTTCTATTATTCGATGCGGGCGCTCGCGTGAGCGAAGGCGGAAAACCCTT
>SKKJ01000081.1 GCA_007121575.1 Natronomonas sp. | reverse complement strand
GCTCATACCACAGTTGCCACAGACGTGGATGAACTCACGGTCGGACTCGTCGAGCAAGCGTTCTTTGAGCGTCATCGCAGCCCCGTGGCCGATGAACACGTCGCGTTCCATCTCACCGATTCGGAGTCCACCTTCTCGGGCGCGACCCTCCGTCGGCTGTCTCGTCAGCACCTGTACCGGCCCGCGCGAGCGAGCGTGCAGTTTGTTCGAGACCATGTGATAGAGCTTCTGATAGAAGATGATCCCGACGAAGATCTCCGCCTCGATCTTCTCGCCGGTGACGCCGGAGTACATGATCTCCTTGCCGTTGGATTTGTATCCGCGCTCGACGAGCGCGTCGCGTAGTTCGTCTTCGGTTTCGCCTTGGAACGGCGTTCCGTCGACGCGTCGGCCCTCGAGCGAGCCGACCTTGCCGCCGAGCATCTCCAGAATGTGTCCGACCGTCATCCGCGACGGCAGTGCGTGCGGATTCACGACGAGGTCGGGGACGACGCCGTCTTGGGTAAACGGCATGTCCTCTTGTGGCGCGAGGTGACCGACGACCCCTTTCTGTCCGTGTCGGGACGCGAACTTATCGCCCAGCTCCGGAATCCGCTCGTCTCGAACTTTCACCTTCGAGAGCTTCGAGCCGTCTTCGCCTTCCATCAGCGTGACGGTGTCGACGACGCCGGATTCGCCCGAGCGCATCGTCACCGAGGTCTCGCGACGCTTCTGCGGGGAGAGCCCGCCCATATCGTCCGGCTCTTCGAGGAACCGCGGCGGCGAGGTCTTTCCGAGGAGCACGTCGTTCTCGCCGACGTCCGTCTCGGGATTGACGAGGCCGTCCTCGTCGAGGTGGGTGTAGGCCTCCTCGCCTCGGGCACCGCGAACGTCCTCTTCGGGGATCTCGAAACGGTCCTCCTGACCGCCCGGGTACCGCCGTTCTTCGCCCTCGTAGGTTCGGAAGAAGTGTGATCGGGCCAACGCGCGTTCGACGCTGGCTTTGTTCATGACGAGGGCGTCCTCGATGTTGAACCCTTCATAGCTCATGACCGCGACGACGAAGTTCTGCGCCGCCGGTCGGTCGTCGTAGCCGATCTGCTCGGTCGTCTGCGTTTTGACGATCGACAGCTGTGGATAGTGAAGGAGGTGCTGTCGCGTGTCCGGGCGGATTCGGTAGTTCGCGCTCGGCAGCCCGAGCGACTGTTTGATCATCCCAGATCCCATCGTAATCCGCGGCGACGCGTTGTGCTCTGGATACGGGATCATCCCCGCACCGATTCCGAACATCAGCTGCGGATCGACCTCTAAGTGTGAGTGATCTTCGGTCAGGTCGTATTCGTCGACGGCGACGAGGATGTCCTCTTCCTCTTCGGCGTCGATGAACTCGATATAGCCGCGCTCGACGAGCGCGTCGAACTCCATGTCGCCTTCCTTGACGGCCTCGAGCTCTTCGTCGCTCAGCAGCGGTTCGCCGTCTTCGATGACCAAGAGCGGTCGTCGAGCACGGCCCGCGTCGGCGTTGACGATGACCTCGTCCGTCCGATCGCGAACCGAGACGTTGACCATCTCGTCGATCTCGCCGCGTCGGCGCGATTCTCGGATGTCGTTTGCGAGTCTGTGCGGGTCCGGATGGGTGCCGATGAGGCTCCCGTTAACGTACACTTTAGCTTCTCGTCCCTTGCTCATATTAGTCGTCCGCGGTGTGTCTTTCGACCGTCTCGATTCCCGGAATGCCCTCGACGCCCATCGAGGCGAGCTCGCGTTTCAGTCCGCGCTCGTCCTCGACGTTCTGAGACAGTTCCATCGCCTGTGCGAAGTTCTTCACCAATCCACAGTTCGGCCCCTCCGCTGTCTCGGACGGACAGATTCGCCCCCACTGTGTGGCGTGCAGATAGCGCGCCTCGAAGTGCGGTTGCGAGCGGCTGAGCGGCGACCGAAGCCGCCGAAGGTGTGACAGAACGCCCATGTAGTCGGTCCGATCGACGAGCTGGGAAACGCCGGAACGTCCGCCGACCCAGTTCCCCGTCGCGATCGGGTGTTCGAGCCGCTCGGTGAGCACGTCGGATCGAACGACGGTGCTCACAGAGAGTTGGCGGTTCCGCATGTTCGCGCGTTCGAGCTGGTACTTCACGTCGCGGGCCAGCTTGTTCAGCGCCGTTCGGAACAGGTCCTTCATAAGGTCGCCCGACACTTTCAGGCGCTTGTTGGCGTAGTGGTCTTTATCGTCGGATTCGCGGCGTCCGAGCGCGAGCTCGAAACACGCTTCGGCCATCCGACAGAGGTAGATCGCTTTGTTCATCCGGACCTCCTGGTCTTCGACACCCTCCTCGTGGAGGTGTGGAAGCAGGTAGCGGTCGATGACGTAGTTCGCGCGTTTCAGCTGGTAGTTTTTGCCCTGCCCGGCGGCGACGCGCTGGCCGAGCGTTTCGATCGCTTCCGCCGTCGAGCCGACCTCGGCGGCCTCTAAGTTCTCCAGCATGAACTTCACGATCTCCGGATCGTCCGAGACGCGGTGGACGATCTCCTCGTCGGATTCGAGTCCGAGCGCTCTGACGAGCGTCACGAAGTTGATCGATCCGGAAACGGACGGGAACGACACTTCGAGAATACCGGTTCGGTTTCGCTCACACAACACCAGCGCTCGGTAGCCACGGCGCTGTGAGAACGTCTTCGCGATCTGGATCTCGTCGCCGTATTTCGTGTCGTACTCGGCGAGGATCTTGTTCGGTGCCAGGTCCTCGCTCGTCATCAACACGCGCTCGGAACCGTTGACGATGAAATAGCCGCCGGGATCGGCGGGATCTTCACCGATCTCGATGAGTTCGTCGTGCGTGAAATCGGCGATGTTACACTTGTTCGATCCGACCATCACCGGCATTCGGCCGACTTTGGTCTCGGCCTGATCGACGATGTGTTCCTCCTCCTCTTCGCCGCCGCGGACGATGGTCATCTCCATGAACACCGGCGCGGAGTAGGTGATGTTACGGAGTCGGGCTTCCTGTGGATACAGCAGTTCCTCGGACCCGTCCGCTTCACGGACGCGAGGGGTGACGATCCGAACGTTACCCAAATCGACTCGAACGGGCTCTTGGCCCTCCTTGTCGCCGATGTCGGTCTCGATCGACTCCTTCTCGTCGACGACCTGCTGCATGCCGCGGTCGAGGAAGTTGTTGAACGATCGGAAGTGATGCTCCGCGAGTCGCTCACGAGAGAAGTACTCCCGCGAGATCGCGCGTCGGTCTTGCCTGTTCATTCTACCACCAGTCGGTATACGATCGCTTTGTCCGTCGTTCGCGAGTCACGGACGATCTTGATCACGTCGCCCACTTCGGCGTCTTCGGGAAGCGCGGCGTCGCGTCGGTGTATTTTCGGCAAATCTGTGCGTCTGATGTCGTACTCCGAAAGCACGTCCTCGACGGCGTCGCGGTCAAGGACTGTGTGCTCCGGAACCAGGGTGTGTTGGCTTACGTCTACCATGAGTTTGGCTGGCCGGGGGAAGAAGCTGTCACGAGATACTACAGCGTGCTATATGCGCGAGGGATTTAAGGGTTGTCAAATTGGACGGCCACGGCTACCCGTTCCGCTTTTCGTGCGGAACGGAGCGGCTCGTGGACCCTATTTCGTCTACACTCATAAAACGCTTGTGTCGGTTTCGCCGGGTAGACCGACACTCGATGGCTGTTTGACGGGGTTCGCGAGACGACGTCTCGTTCACGGCACCGCTCGCCCACGGTACGCGTTCGCCCTCGGTGCCGTTCACCTAAATTGCGAGGCGGAGGCCCCTTCCTCAACGAGCGAGGTCGTTAGACCGAGCGAAGTAGGGTCGGGTAGTTTACAGTACGTGTTCGGTATCGTACGAACCCAACACGCGGACCCACCCGTGCGTCGCGATCTCTCTGAGTTCGTCAATGGCTTCCTTTGCTCAGTCCTCATAGAGCCCGGCCGCGAAGTCGATGTGGAATACGTAATCGCCGAGCCGTTCGCCGCTCGGCCGAGATTCGACGCGAGAGAGGTTGATGTCCCGCTCCGCGAACGGTTCGAGCATCTCGAGAAGGAGTCCGGGGAAGTTCGTGTTCGGGTAGATGATCACCGTGCTTTTCCCGCCGGCGTCGGAGCGCTCGGTTTCGGGCGCGAGCACGACGAATCGGGTCGCGTTCGAGTTGTTGTCTTGAATGTCTCGAGCGAGTACCTGAAGGACGTCGCTCGCTGTATCGGGGTGACCGATCGCCGCAACTGTCGGATCTTCGCGGGCCCGTTCGACGCCGCGGGCCGTCGATGCAACCGCCTCGGTCTTCGCGCTCGGATACTCTTCGGCCAGGAACTTCCGACACTGTGCGAGCGCCTGTGGGTGGCTCGTGACGATTTCGAACTCGGCGTTTTGCGCCATTAATGCGTGTTTGATCGGCGTGACGATCTCGCGGACGATCGCAACGTTGCGGTCTGCGAGGGCGTCCAACGACTCTGACACCGATCCTTCAATGCTGTTTTCGATCGGAACGACGCCACGTTCGTACTCGCCGCTGGCGACCCCCTCGACGATCGCCGTCATCGACTCGACGAACTCGATATCGTCGGTGATCGACTTCGTTGCACGATGTGAGTACGTTCCTTCCGGACCGAGCGTGAGGGCTCTCATCGACGTCCGGTATGCCGTGGTCGCTTAAAAGGGATGGGGTGTCGGCTCCCGGTTGCATATAAGTGACGGCAACGATCCGAACAGCTGTTATCCGCCCGTTTGTCTATTATAAGCAGTCGCATTAGATATTCAATCCACTTATAAATAATCGCTCGATCAGTTATAAACTCTTATAAAAAGGGGGTTACCACCCTATATAAACACGTTTGTTCCAAGCACTTTCGACACATTATATATACCGCACGTTCACCGCGCTCGCTGATTTATATATCTCGCTCGGTGCGATACGACCGCCCTCCATCGTTCGCGCGGCGAGCTCCGCCGACAGCCGAATCGTTATCTTTCACCCCTTCTGTCACTCTGTATGGATCTCTCCGTCGTCGATCTCTCGCCGATCCCCGAAGGCGGAACGGCAGCCGACGCCTACGCGAACACCGTTACCGCTGCGAAACACGCCGAACGCCTCGGCTATACGCGGTTTTGGGTCGCAGAACACCACGGCCGAGCGACGTCGCTCGCCGGGACGTCGCCCGAAGTGTTGCTCGGACGACTCGCCGGCGCGACCGATTCGATTCGGCTCGGATCCGGTGCCGTCCTTCTCAACAACTACAGCCCGTTCAAGGTCGCGGAGGTCTTCGGCGCGCTCGATGGGTTGGCACCGGGTCGGATCGACGCCGGACTGGGCCGCGCGAACGGCTCGCCCGCGGTCGATCACGCGCTCGGAACGGACCGCCACGTCGAAAACCCCGACGAAGACCATCGAGAGAAGGTCGAGGCCGTGATCAATCACCTCTACGATACGTATCCACCGGAGCACGCCTACAGCGAGCTTTCGATCCCGCGTTCCGGCGCGGAAACACCCGTTCCGTGGTTGCTCGGATCGAGCCCATCGAGCGCCGAGCTCGCGGGTAAACTCGGGCTTCGATACTGTTTCGCCTCGTTCATTCGCCCCCAGTTCGCGATGTACGCGTTCGAGGAGTATTACGACTCGTTCGAACCGTCATCGCTCCCCGGCGGAGTCGATGAACCGCAGGGAATGATCGCCGTGAACGCGGTCTGTGCGGAGACGGATGAGAAGGCGGCGCGACTCCGTGCCGTCTCGGAGGCCGCGTATAAACGCCGCCGCCGCGGTATCAGCGCGGTTCCCTCCGTCGAGGAGGCGATCGACGAACTCGGCGGCGCGCCGGAGCCGACGCCCGAAACGCTCGACGACGGGGAGTGGCCGAGAGCGATCTCCGGCAGTCCGGAGACGCTCGCCAGCCTCTTAGCGCAACTCGCTGACCGCGCCGGCGTCGATGAAATGATGATTCAACACACCGTTCGGGATCACGACGACGCGCTTCGATCGCACGAGCTCATCGCCGAGGGCGTCGGAATCGAGGCTCGTTGAACGGTGGGGTCGGGAGAAACGGCCGCTTAGCGGTTCAGCGTGTGAACCGCCGACCCGCGGGCGTTCGCCGCGGCTTCGGCGACTGCCTCGGACAGCGTCGGATGGGTGTGGATCGTCGCGGCGATGTCTTCGAGCTGTGCGCCCATCTCTACTGCAAGGCCGACCTCCGCGATCAGCTCTGAGGCGTCCGGGGCGACGATCTGCCCGCCGAGCACGAACTCCGTCTCGCTGTCGGCGACGATCCGAACGAAACCGTCGGTATCGCCCAGTGTGAGCGCTCGCCCGGAGCCTCGCAGCGGCATCTCGCCGACGACGGGATCGAACCCTTCGGCTTCGGCTTCCTCGACCGTCAGCCCGACGGTTCCGATCTCGGGATCGGTGAACACCGCCGCCGGGATCGCCTGATAATCGAGTCGTGTCGGCTCACCGGCGATGACTTCGGCGGCGACGTGACCCTCCTTGTAGGCTTTGTGCGCCAACATCGGCTCGCCGGCCACGTCGCCGACGGCGTGAATGTGCTCGACGGCGGTTCGGGTCGCGTCGTCCGTCTCCAACACACCTCTGTCGTTCGGTTCGAGCCCGGCAGCCTCGACGTTGCAGGTGTCCGATGCCGGCTGTCTGCCGACCGCGACGAGCACGCGCTCGGCGGTGTATTCGCTCGTCTCGCCGTCTTCGGTTTCGGTCGTGACGCACGCGGCGGCGGCTTTTTCAGTCCAGCCTTGCGCCGCTTCACCGAAGTGGAAGTCGACACCGAGATTTTCGGCGCGCTTTCTGACCGTCCGGGTGATGTCGTCGTCGTATCCGGGGAGGATGTCATCAAGCATCTCGACGACGGTGACGTTCGTCCCGAGCTTTGCGAGCATCGTCGACAGCTCCATCCCGATGTAGCCCCCGCCGACGACGAGCACCGATTCCGGAAGCGATTCGAGCGAGAGGATCTCGCTGGACGAGAGGATTCGCTCGCCGTCGAACTCCAATCCGGGGAGCTCGATCGGGCGGCTTCCGGTCGCGATCACCGCGTGTTCGAAGTCGATCGACTCGCTTCCCTGTCCCTCCCCGCCGTGGATCACGCGGGCCGTGTTGGCGTCCGCGAACTCTGCCCGCCCGGGAACGAGGTTCACGCCGTTGGCTTTACAGAGCTTTTCGACGCCGCTCGTGAGCTGATCGACGATCTCGTCTTTCCACTCGACCATGCCGCCGACATCGATGTCGGCGCGAGCGTGCAGCCCCATCGATTCGGCGTGTTCGACCTCGTGGGCGAGACCTGTCACGTGAATCAGCGCTTTCGAGGGAATGCACCCCTCGTTGAGACACGTTCCGCCGTAGGCGTCCGCCTCGACGAGCGTCACGTCTAAACCGAGCTGTCCGGCCCGTATCGCGGCCACGTAGCCGCCCGGGCCGCCGCCGATCACCAGTACGTCCGTTCCGGTTGCGATATCTCCGACGACCATTCGTTGTCGGTCACACGTACCCCGGGGTTAAAAACTGTCGTAGCCACCGGTTGTTCCGTCGTTCGACGTCCGGCGATCCGTTCAAAATTCGGTTTCGTGTTCGTTTTCTTGTTCGGATTTCGGTTCGCGGTAAACCTCGAACTCGTCGAGATCGACCGTGATTCGCGCGGTCGTCGTGGTGAACGCTTCGTAGTGGTCCCCGCCCGGATCGATCTGCGTTCGGCTCTCGATGAGTCCCGCCTGTCGGAGGACGTTGAGCCGTCGGTACACCGTCGGTAACGAGTATCCGGTCAGCTCGGAAACCTCGCGCGCACTCCGTTCTGCGCCGTTGAGAACGCGACAGCACTGCCGGGTCTTTTTGTCGCCGAGCGCGTCGAGAACGTCGTTGGCGGTCTCGTCAGATGCCCGGGCGAGCGCTCGATCGACCGCCTCGATCAGTTCCGCACGGTCAGCCGGTTTGACCACGTACTCGTCGAAGGCGAGTTCGACGATTCCCTGATCGGGTTCGACCGCCGTCACCATCACGACCGGGCAGTCGTGTCCGTTCTCGCGAAGCCGCTCGAGCACTTCGTCACCGGACATTCTCGGCATCCGTCGATCGAGTAACACCACGTCGATCGTCTCATCGAACACCTCCAGCGCTTTTTTGCCGCCGTATGCGGAGCGGGTCTCGTATTCGCCCTCGAACCACATCTCGTAGAT
>SKKJ01000177.1 GCA_007121575.1 Natronomonas sp. | reverse complement strand
TTGCCGAAAACGGCGTCATCGGATCGGAGGGTGGAATGCCGTGGCACTATCCGGACGATCTCAAGCGGTTCAAAGAGACGACGATGGGCCATCCGGTCGTCATGGGGCGGACGACGTACGAGTCGATAGAGCGGCGACTCGGTGGGCCGCTTCCCGGCCGGACGAACATCGTCCTCTCTCGACGAACCGATCTCGAACTCCCCAACGGTGTATTTCACGCACAGGGCATCGAGGAAGCGACTGAGGCTGCGGCGGCGGCTCTCGATGAAGACCGAGAGACGGTCTACATCATCGGGGGTGCAACGGTATATGATGCGTTCATCGGCCGTGCGGACGAACTCCTCATAACTGAAATTCCGGAGGCGCCGGAGGGGGACACGTACTTTCCGGAGATCGATTCGACGTGGGTCGAACGTGATCGAACATCCGTCGGTGAGCTCTGCTTTGTCACCTATCGTCGGTAAACGGCTTCTCGGCACTTTCCGATGCTCAGTAACTCGCTACGTGTACCTTTTTCTTCGCCGGGTGCGCAGCATCGACAATGGTCTCTGAACTGTTCGATTCGGAGCTGTGGGAACCGATCACCGATGAGTTCGACGACATCACCTATCACCGATCGACCGAGACTGGCGCGGTCCGGATTGCGTTCGATCGCCCCGAGGTTCGGAACGCCTTTCGCCCCGAAACGGTCGACGAACTCTATACGGCGCTCGATCACGCGAAACGGCAGACGGATGTCGGCTGCGTGTTGTTGACGGGCAACGGCCCGTCACCGAAAGACGGCGGCTGGGCGTTCTGTTCGGGCGGCGATCAACGCATCCGTGGCGATGCCGGGTATGAGTACAGAAATGATAGCGAAGCAGCACCTTCCGACGGCGACGTGCAAAGTGCCCCGCGGCTTCACATCCTTGAAGTCCAACGGCTGATCAGACATATCCCGAAACCCGTCATCGCGGTCGTTCCCGGCTGGGCCGTCGGCGGCGGTCACTCTCTACACGTCGTCTGTGATATGACGCTCGCCTCGGAAGAACACGCGAAGTTTCTGCAGACCGATCCCGATGTCGCTTCGTTCGATGCCGGGTTCGGTTCCGCATACCTAGCCCGGCAGATCGGACACAAGAAAGCGCGAGAGGTGTTCTTTCTCGGCAAGACCTATTCCGCGAACGAAGCCGTCGAAATGGGGATGGCGAACGAGGCGATCGAACACGACGCGCTCGAAGCGGTCGCCCACGAGTGGGCGAACGAAATCTGTTCGAAATCACCGATGGCGATTCGGATGCTCAAATACGCGTTCAATATGGATTCGGACGGACTCATCGGCCAGCAGGTGTTCGCCGGCGAGGCGACTCGACTCGGCTATATGACCGACGAAGCGAAGGAAGGCCGAGACGCGTTCAACGAAGGACGCGATCCTGATTTCAAACGGTTCGAGTGGCACTACTGACACCGTCGAAAGCGGGACGTTTCGTGAGCTCGCATTCACACTCCGTTCGCGTTATCGGACGATCGTCACCGGAACCGATGCTCGTCGTGTGACCGCCTCCGCGACGCTCCCGAACAGCACTCGTCCGACTCCGGACCGGCCTCTACTTCCCATGACGATGTGATCGACTTCGTTCGCTTCGGCCACTTCGAGAATCGTTTCCGAGGGCTTCCCGGTTTCGAGAACCGTTTCCGCCTCGATACCGTGGGCTTTCGCGATGTCACGGCACTTCTCGAGTAGCTCCTCGCCACGGGCGTGTTGTTGATCGAGCTGTTCTTGATACGCCTCAGCGTCGAAGTAATCGTCTCCGCCGTAGCTGAACGAGCTAACCGGGTTGACTACGTGTACCAGCGTGATCTTCGCGTCTGGAACGTCTTCCAACGCGTATTCGAGCGCCTCTTCGGCCTCTTCGGAACCGTCAACCGGAACGAGAACGTGTTGACCCATGCTTACTACTGACGGGGAGACATATTTAATCCTTCATCGTGAATTCGATTCACTGCGACGGGCTGTTCCGGTCGATCGGCGAAAACCTGCGGACTTATACGAGCGCCACCCGGACATCCGATAATGACTGCGGCGGTTTCTCGACGGAAAGCGTGGCTGATGGCTGCCCGTCCACAGACGCTCCCTGCCGGCGCAGCACCGGTACTCGTTGGGACTGGCCTCGCAATCGGTGCGGGTGTGTTCGAACCGGTCTCCGCCCTGTTCGCACTCGTCGGCGCCCTGTTATTACAGATCGGAACCAATCTCGCCAACGATTACTACGATGCGGTTCGCGGCGCGGATACAGCCGAGCGCGAAGGATTCACCAGAGTGACCGCTGGTGGGCTGATTGAACCGGAGTCGGTCAAACGGGCAATGTACGCGACGTTCGGACTTTCAATCCTGGTCGGCACGTATCTCGTGTATCTCGGCGGGGTTCCGATTCTCGTGATCGGGCTCGCAAGCGTCGTGGCCGGAATCACGTACACCGGTGGACCGCTCCCGTACGGCTATCGCGGACTCGGTGACGTGTTCGTGTTTATCTTTTTCGGGCTGATCGCCGTCGCCGGAACGTACTACGTGCAAGCGGTTGCGACGCTGGCCGTCGATCCGTTTCCGCTTTGGATCCCCGAGGGAACCGTTCCGATCGCGGCGATCGTTGCCGGAGTACCTGCCGCTGGTCTCTCGACGGCGATACTCATCGTCAACAACATCCGCGATCGAGAGAGTGACCTCGCTTCGAATAAACGGACGCTCGCGGTGCTTCTCGGCTACCGCGCGAGCCGAGCCGAATGGAGTGTCATGGTCGCTCTGGCGTATGTGATTCCCGTCGTCTTTTGGCTCGATGGCTACTCGGCTCTCGTTCTCTTGCCACTGTTAACGCTGCCACTCGCGCTCGGTCTCGGTTCGATCGTCTGGACGCGGACCGATGGCGACGCGTTGAATCCCGCGCTCGAACGAACCGGCCAATTACTGTTCGTCCACTCGGCGCTTTTCGCCGTCGGACTCTCTGTCCCCGTATGGGTGTAATATGGAGATCGAACCGTTCTCTTTGACGCTTTCTTCGCCGCTCAAAACGGCATCTGGCACGATCGAGACGCGGGATGGATTTCTCGTTCGCGTTCGGATAGACGGCACCGAAGGACTCGGCGAGGCGACACCGTTGTCCGGATGGACTGAACCACTCGAGGTGTGTGAACGAACGCTTCGGGAGATCGATAACCCGCAGTCGGCACTTACCGATGATTCGTTACTCGAAACACCGGCTGCCCGTCACGGACTGGAACTCGCCGTATTCGATTCGTTAACGCGAGCGACAGGGCAACCGCTGTACCGCTTTTTGGGCGGTCCGAACCGTTGTGAGAACGTCCCGGTTAACGCAACGGTCGGCGATGGTACGCCTGCTGAAGCGGTAACGGCTGCGGAAAACGCGTCGAACGCCGGATTTCAAGCCGTTAAACTGAAAGTGGGTGCACAATCGCCGCAAACCGATCTCGAACGAATCGAGGCGATTCGAGGCCGCTGTCCGGATATCGAGCTTCGCGTCGATGCGAACGGCGCGTGGACGTACGACACCGCACGACGACTGCTACCGATCCTCTCCGAGCTCGATGTCAGCGTCGCCGAACAGCCGCTTTCTGCCGGCGAGTTATCCAAACACGCTCGGCTTCGGGGTCACGGCGTCGACATTGCGATCGACGAAGGCGTGATCGAGCACGGACACGAGGCCGTGATGGACGCGAACGCTGCAGATCTCTTGATCTGTAAGCCGATGGCACTTGGCGGGGTCCATCGAACACGAGAGATCATTGAAACCGCCAGAGCAAGGAGCATGGACGCCATCGTGACGACGACGATCGATGGCGCGATCGCTCGCGTTGCGGCCGTCCATCTCGCCGCGTCCGTTCCCGATATCCGACCGTGTGGCCTCGCGACGGCCGACATGCTCAACGCGGACCTCATAGAGGGGGTTACACCGGTTACAAACGGGTCGATATCCGTGCCACAGGGAAAAGGCAATATTACACGACGCTGAATGATCGCGGTATGCGCGATTGGCTGGCCGTTCGGGCGCATGCGACACCGGAAGCGACGGCGCTTTCTTCGGCCGGTTCGCTCGATTCACGGGTCTCCTACGCCGAGTTGAACGATCGCGTCGAAACGCTTGCAGGTCGATTTGCCGCCGCTGGTATCTGCGTAGACGATCCGCTGGCGATCTGCGCCGATACTCGCGTGGAATTCGTCGCCGTGGCCCATGCTGCACAGCGACTCGGAGCCGTTTTCGTTCCGATCAACGCTCGATTAAGCGCACCCGAGATCGAGACACGCCTCGGACGACTCGACCCCGAAGTGATCGTCTGCGAACGGGAAACTGAACTGACGGTCTGTGAGGCAACCGATTCTCAGCTGTTGACTCTCGATGAACCACGCGCGGAGGCGATCGAGCTAACCTCGCTGTCACCAAAACCGTTCGACCTCCCGGAGTGGGCGCTCGAAGATCCGCTCGTCGTTCTGTTCACATCCGGAACGACCGGCGAACCGAAAGGCGTCGTACTTACGCTTGCGAACGTTCTCGCGAGCGCGACGGCGTCGGCGTTCCGGCTCGGAATCCGTGCGGACGATTGTTGGCACGTTCCGCTCCCGATGTATCACATGGGTGGGCTCGCTCCGGTGTATCGATCGGTGCTGTATGGCACCGCTGTGTCCGTCCAGCGCGGATTCGACCCCGAAACCACGCTTTCAGCCCTCGGTCACCCCGATGTGAGTGCCGTTTCGCTCGTCCCGACGATGCTGGAGCGAGTGCTTGATACCGGTGAAATTCCGGAGCTACGATTCGTTCTTTTGGGCGGGGCACCGTGTCCGCCGGAACTCATGGAACGCGCACAGGAACACGGTGTACCGGTTGCGCCGACGTACGGGATGACCGAAGCCGCCTCTCAGATCGCAACCGCTCGACCCGACGAGGCACGAAATGCGCCCGAATCTGTCGGAAATCCGCTCATGTTCACCGAGCTATCGATCGTGGACTCGATCGGCTCGATCTGTGACATCGGAAACTCGGGAGAAATCGTCGTTTCAGGACCGATGATCTCACCGGGCTATCTCGATGATGAGACGACCGATCACCGATTCTGTAGTCTCGGGCTCCGAACCGGCGATTGTGGGTACCGAGATTCTGCGGGTCGGCTCTACGTAGAGGGTCGGATCGACGATACGATCATCAGCGGTGGAGAAAACGTCGACCCGGAGGAAGTCTCGAAAGTCCTTCGAACGCACCCGTCTGTCGGGGGATGTGCTGTCGTCGGAATCCCTGATAACGAGTGGGGACAACGCGTTGGAACACTGATCGTTCCGAGCGAGGGCGCGTTGCCGACCGTTGACGAGCTCTCGACACACTGCCGAGAGCGGCTGGCGGGATATAAATGTCCGAAAACGGTTGCGTTTGCGGAATCGTTACCTCGGACCGCCTCTGGTACCGTCGATCGAGACGCCGTCATCGCGAAGCTCATCGCGTCTGAAAACACCGTCGACTGACGAGACGCCGTTCTCCCCGTAGGCGAGCGTTTTAATTCGTCGTTTCCCGTAGTACCCCCCGTGTGTACGCTGATTATCGCGTGGCGCGTCTTCGACGATGCGCCGATCTGTGTCGCCGCGAACCGCGATGAAGCCGTTGATCGCCCCTCTAGCCCGCCGACTATTCGAGAAGGACCTCCGGCGGTACTCGCCCCTCGGGATGACCGCGCCGGCGGGACGTGGATCGGTTACAACGACTCGGGCCTTTTCGCCGCGATCACGAACCGATGGACGTCGGGCGAAGGTGAACGATCGCGCGGGCTGCTCGTCGACGATTGTTTACGCGAACGCTCGGCGAACGACGCAGTGGAGAGCGTCGAAACCGAACTCGATCAGCGCTCGTATGCCCCGTTTCACCTGCTGCTCGCCGATTCTAGTACATGCGTACTTATCACCCACGACGGTGCCGGCGGGTATCTCAGCCACCAGCTGTCTCCCGGCGTTCACACCGTCGTCAACGTCGGTTTCGATGGTAACTGGTTCGTCCCCAATGGCCGTCCCGACGCCGGACGGCAGCAGGCACGCAACGCCGAACGAATCCACAGGGAACTACAGATTCGAAGCGACGAAACAGCCGAACAGTGGACGATGCGGGCCGGTTCGATCCTCGGCGATCACGAGTACGGCGTCTGTATCCACGCGAACGGTTTCGGCACGCGCTCGTCGTCGCTGCTTCGCCTCGGCGACGAACGCGTCTTTGCGTACGCCGACGGGCCACCGTGTGAGACGCCGTTTCGCCGCGTCGATTCGCGTGTTTGAAGAGATATTCGACGGTCTCTAACGAGTTACTCGAGATATGAGCACGCGTTCTCGACGGCGGTACTCACGTCCGTCCGTTGTGCGTCGTCGAGTTCGATCAGCGGTGGCCGGACGGTCGCATTCTCAAGGAGCCCACGCGATTGCAGCGCTGTTTTGATCGTCGGTGCGAACCCGTACTCGAGCGAAAGTTCGAACAGCGGTGAGACGATCCGCTGTTGAATCTCTTTCGCGCGCGCCGTATCCCCCACCTCTAAGGCATCACTGAGCGCTTCGAACGCCTCGGGAAACACGCCCGCGAGCGCATTGATCCCACCGCTTGCACCCAGCAGTTGTGCAGCAACGAAGTGATCGTCGTATCCTTGAAACACGTGGAACGAATCGGGCGTTTCGGCGATAAACCGCTGAATAACACTGAAATCACCGCTCGTGTCTTTGATGCCGTGTACGCAGTCGTTCGTAGCGAGTTTTCGTACGGTCTCTGTGTGGATCGGACCGCTCGTACACATCGGGATGTTGTACAAGTAGATCGGCAATACGCTTTCATCCGCGACTCGTTCGAAAAATCGTAGATTTCCCGTGGAAGCGTTTGCGGCGTGATAATACGGCGGCGTTATTAATACCGCATCGGCTCCCGCAGCCGCTGCGTCGTTGATATGTTCGAGCGTTGATCCGACAGTCGTTGCGGCGGCACCCGCGATGATCGGGGCGTCTCCGTCGGCTGCCCCAGCAGTTGTTTCGATCACCGAGCGCCGCTCTTCGCGGCTGAGACTCGCGAACTCGCCCGTGGTTCCACACGGTACGAGCCCGTCAACGCCGTGTTTGATCATCCATTCGACGAGTGTCGAGATCGACGCGTGATCGACCGCTTCGTCCGAATCGAACGGCGTGATCATCGCCGGTAGCGTTCCGAGCGCTGGAATGGCGACACCCGTATTCGGTGTTGACATATCGCGGAGTTCTGCCAGTATCGCATAGGTGTTTTGATTTGTCTGCTTTGGGCGCCCCGTTCGGTATCACCTCATCGCGAGACAAGCAATGATTTAAAAGGATTGATGGCGGAATACGAACCAATGAGTTCCCCCGCCGAAGCCGAGCTTTCAGAGGTAGAACGTGCCGGGTTAGAGTTGGTACGGACAACCGGTGGCATCCACCAGAGTGATTTCTGGAAAGAGCTCGATATCGACTCGCGAAAGGGGAGTCGAATCCTCGATAAGCTCGAAGAGTTAGAACTCGTCGAGCGTACCGAGACGGTTTACGAAGGTCACAATACGTACCACATCACCCCTATTCTCGACCCGCGGGACCTCGATTTTTCGCTGTTGATGGCCGGCGACATGCTTTCGCCGTTTGTCGGTGATGAAGAGATCGATCCACAGGGTGATGCGTTCTCACAGTGGGTTATGAAACTCGCCTACGAAGAGTACTGAACCGTTATCAACCCTGTATGAACACGCCGAAACAGGTATGAGTATGTATCCACTGCGTGTTACGTCGGCAGTGGATTCGCTTATTCTCTGTCTCGGTTTCCCGTTCGCACTCTCAGTTCCTCGACCGTTGGGAGATTCAAGCCGTATCTGACGGCGAGTAGCCGTGTGCCAACGGTGAGTACCGCACAGGCGACTGCGGCGGTACCGGCCGTTTCTTCGACGGTGATCACGAGCCAGTAGGTGCCACCGCCCAACACGGCACAGGTCGCGTAGAAGTCTTCGAACAGAATGAACGGGGAGCGATCGAGTAGAATATCTGCGAACGCCCCACCACCCACCGCGTTGATCGTTGCGATGACGACAACACCGACGGCTGAGACGCCCGCTTCAGAGGCGACGATAGCACCTGCGGTGGCGAACGCGGCCAATCCGATCGCATCAGCGACGACGGTGAACGGATGATTCTCTGGGGATAATAAAATGACGCCCAACGCGATTGCTAACCCGACACCGAGGAGGCCTAGCATGATTTCGACCGGCGATCGAAGCG
>SKKJ01000097.1 GCA_007121575.1 Natronomonas sp. | reverse complement strand
GGCGGATTGAAAAAGTGCATCCCGACGACCCGTTCGGGTCGATCTACCACCGTCGCGATGTCGGTGATCGGAAGCGAAGAGGTGTTCGAAGCTAAGATCACGTCATCGTCGGTGTGCTTATCGAGCGCTGAGAAGACGTCGTGTTTGATCGATAGTTCCTCCGGAGTGGCCTCGATCACGAGATCGGCCTCGCTCACGGCGGCGGAGAGATCAGTCGTCGTTTCGATACGTGCTACGACGGTTTCGGGATCTACTTCAAGCGCGCCGTTCTCGGAGAGCTTTTCAAGGGACCATTCGATATCCGCGTAGCCGCTTTCGAGAATCTCGGTCTCGATATCTCGAAGCGTGACGGTGTATCCAGCGATGGCGACGATTTCGGCGATTCCATGCCCCATATTTCCCGCACCGAGTACCGCGACGTGATCGATGTCTGCGCTCATATACTCGATTCTGTCGGTGGAATCGCCTTAAGCATACGGTACCAACCAATCGCTGTTAGAAAACGATGCGTAATTGCCATCGGCTGTAAATCACCGTTCGGTGTATACCAAGCAATTGTGATAACTACGATCCGTGTTTTCGTCTTCGGAAGATATTTTTTCACGGACGTAAAACAATCCAGTATGAGTGTGGAGACGGAGGAGCGGATACTCGCCGTCCTCGAGGACGACGCCCAAGCCTCCTATACGGAGATCGCAGAGAAGGCTAACGTTTCGAAGCCGACGGTCAGAAAATACATTAAAAAGCTCGAGTCAGAGGGCGTCATCGTCGGGTACTCGGCGGATATCGATCCCAAAAAGCTCTCGGGAACCTCCATCGCGTTAGTCGGGATGGACGTCGCAAGCGAACGATACGTCGAAGTCACACACAAACTCAAAGAACTCGATGTGGTCGAATCGCTGTACACCTCCAGCGGAGATCACATGTTGATGGCCGAAGTCCGCGCTGCGGACGGGGACAAAGTCGGTGAAGCGATCCGCACGAAGATCCTCTCTATCGAAGGCGTCGAAGCCGCACATCCCTGCTTTTTACAGGAGCGGCTTAAATAATCAGCAGTCGTCCCACCCCGCTTATCCGTCGAGTTTCAGTTCGTTCCCGTTCGTTTCCCGTTCGTCCCGACCTGCCGATTTCACGCGCGAGCCGCGGATACTTTTATACGGGTCGGGTTACCCACTCTGGGTATGTCACACGAATGCTCGTTTCTCGAAGACCTCTCTATCGATGGAGCGGTTTCGTTCGGCGACACCGCCCGAGCGAACCACGCCACAGATTGGGTCACAGACGTCACTGAAACGGGGGTCTCTCCGGATGCCGTCGTGTGGCCCGAATCGACAACGGACGTCTCGAAGATACTCGCCGCGGCGAACGAACGAAAGATCCCGGTGACTCCATACGCCGCCGGGACATCGCTTGAAGGAAATCCAGTCCCGGTGTTCGGCGGGGTCAGTATGGATATGACGAAGCTAAATCGAATTATCGAGATCCGACAGAACGATCTCCAAATCGATGTCGAACCGGGGGTAATGGGATCTGCGATCGATGAAGCCGCTGCCGAATACGGACTGTTCTTTCCGCCGATGCCGTCCTCGGCGAATATCTCGACGATCGGCGGGATGATCGCCAACGACGCGTCCGGAAAGAAGACCGTCAAATACGGTGAAGTCGCAGATTGGGTGCTCGAACTGGAAGTCGTGCTTGCCGATGGAACCGTTATCGAAACCGGAAGCAAAGCGATCAAAACATCGTCGGGATACAACCTCAAAAACCTATTAATCGGGAGTGAAGGAACCCTCGGCGTAGTGACCCGAGCGTCGGTAAAACTCGAAGGCATCCCCGAGCAGATCAAAGGCGGTCGTGCAGTCTTTCCGACGATGGACGATGCGGCTGCGGCCGTCTTCGATACCGTTCGTTCTGGCGTCGATGTGGCGAAGATCGAACTCATCGATCCGGTCGCAGCCAAACTGGCAAACGAATATCTCGATACTGGCCTCCCCGATCAACCGATGATTTTCTTCGAATTCCATGCGAATCACGGTATCGACGACGAGATCGAATTCTTTCGATCGATCCTCGAATCGCACAACGTTCACACCTTCGAGATCGCGACCGACGAACGAATGGAGCAGTTATGGCGGGCCAGAGACGATCTCGCGTTCGCAGCGGAGCAGTACGATCCGAAGCTTTCACCACGACATCCCGGGGATGTGACGGTTCCGATCAGCAGATATCCCGACATAATTCGATACGCGAAATCGCTCGCGGCGGAACACGATCTCTTGTTGCCGTGCTTCGGTCACGCGGGTGACGGAAACCTCCATTATCTCGCACTGGTCGACCCGACTAATGAAGAGATGATCAAAACCGCCGAAGAAGTCTACGGTTCGATCGTCGAGCGAGCACTCGAATACGGAGGCACTGCGACGGGAGAGCACGGCATCGGCATGGGTAAGCGTCGGTTTCTCGAAGCGGAACACGGACCAGCGGGTGTCGAGATGATGCGAAGGATCAAGACGGCGTTTGACCCGAACGGGATTCTCAACCCCGGAAAGATATTTCCCGAATCGGATCGAACGTCTAACGGTGCGCGCCCAGAGACGAGTGGATAAAACGCGGCTGACCCGAACAGCTCACAGTGGAGCGTAAGACCCAAATCAACGATGGAGTATCAAGGACTTTCAACCGTCGCTGAACGGATCCGAACTGCCGATTCGGTCGTCTCGATGACCGGTGCGGGGATCTCAACGGCATCGGGCATCCCGGATTTCCGTTCCGACGATGGGCTCTGGAAGAAGTTCGATCCGAACGATTTCCACGTCTCAAGGTTCCGGAGAGACCCCGAAGGGTTCTGGATCGAACGGATCGAACTCATAGAGGAGGCGTTCGGCAACGGTATCGAGCCCAACACGGCCCACGAAGCGCTCGCGGAACTCGAAACCGCGGGACATCTCGATACGCTAATCACACAGAACATCGACGGGCTTCATCACGCCGCGGGTAATGAAGACCCGATCGAGATTCACGGAAACGGCCAGCGAGCCGTCTGTACCGACTGCGATCGTCGATTTTCGATCGATCCGGTTCTGGAACGCGTTCGGCAGGGGGAGACACCGCCGACGTGTCCACACTGTGGGGGGATATTGAAACCGGATGTAGTACTGTTCGGCGAAATGTTACCGAAGGAGGACCTCCACACTGCACAGATCGCTGCACGGAACGCCGACGTATTCCTCGCGGTTGGATCGTCGTTGACCGTCGAACCTGCGGCGTCGCTCCCGCGACTCGCCGTCGAAAACGGTGCTACCCTCGTAATCGTCAATCTCGACCGGACAGAACTCACGAGCCGGGCCGATTACGAGTTTCGTTCGGACGTGACCGAAGTGCTTCCAGCGCTGGCGACAGCGGTCATCGATGAGTGAGACACCGGCTGCTAGCGAGTATCACGTACCCTTTTGTTCTGAGAACTCCATGTTCCGTTCGTTATGGAGTACGAAGTGCTCAATCTCGACGACGTCTCGCTGACGGATCTCGCAGAGATCGAAGACGTCCCGGTCGACCTCGATATCAAGCCAGTTGGCAAACAGCTCGGGCTGTCGGAGATGCGCGCAACGGTATGGTATTTCGAACCCGGTGAGGAGATCCAATACCACGCGCATAGCGAACAAGAAGAGTTGTTCTTCGTTCTCGAAGGGGAGTTCTCGCTAAAGATCGGTCGGTCGGGAGAAGAGGAATACGTCGATGCTGGGCCCGGAACGTTTTGGGCCGCCGGACCAGAAGTCGGCCACGGACACCGAAACGTCGGTGACGAACAGGGCGTCGTACTAGCGTTTGGTGCGCCGCCGGTTGATGATCCGGGACTCGACCCACACGGTCTTGAGGACTGAGACGGACGATTGGCTTCTCGTGCGGGTATTACCAACACGGTGTGTCGATAACCGTGGAAACGTTACGAGACTCCCGACGTTATCGAAATCACCCATGGCTGAGGAAGTTTGTCGGTGAATAAATGGAGAGAGTCAGCATCATCGTCATTGCACGTTTCGATCGCCACCCAGCTGTGGAGTTCGAATAACGACGGTGTGGATACCTTAATGATAATACCATAGAGAGAGTAGGTGCAGAAGCTATGCTCAAAGAGCCGATCGAGGAGGCATTAAACGGACAGATCAACGCCGAGCTCTATTCGGAGTATTTGTACCTCTCGATGGCCGCCTACTACGAAGAGGAAGGGTTGCCCGGATTCGCGTCGTGGATGCGCGCTCAGGCCGACGAAGAACACGCTCATGCGATGCGAATCTATGATTTCATCATTGATCGGGACGGTCGGGTTACGTTGAGTGGTATCGACAGCCCGCCAACGGAGTGGTCCAGTCCGGCCGACGCGTTCAACGCGGCTTACGAGCACGAGGTCGAAATAACCGAGATGATCGACGAGCTCGTTGCACTCGCTCGTGAAGAAAACGACAATGCGACAGAAAACATGCTCCAGTGGTTCGTTGCCGAACAGGTCGAGGAGGAGGCGACCGCGCAGGATATCCTCGACAAACTCAACCACGTCGGCGGCGATGGCACCGGTCTCTTGATGATCGATAAAGAACTCGGGCAGCGTGGCGACGCCGGACTCGACGCAAGCGAGACCAAAGCCGAGGAATAATCACCAAAGTGTCCGGCTTCAGTGGATCTTGAGGGGCAACACGGCAGATAATTCGTATGAGCGAATCAAAACGAACCGTATCCGCTTACTTTGTGGCGTCGATAGCCACAGACTCGTCACCGTCGCCATAACTCGTATGCAGATATTCGATGATACGCGCTGATTCGCTCATGGTGACGCCAGAGGTGGTATCAACGAGTACCGGAACCGTTCGTTGTCCGGAGAGTTCTCTCACCCGATCGCGTTCAGAGTGAAGTCTCGCAACCCGGACGCCGTCGAACGCAACATCGAGGGCATCGAGTGTCCCGGCGACACGCTCGCAGTACGGACATCCCTCCAGTTGGTAGAGTGTGATTGACATGGCTGATCTACTGCACGAAGCGGGAAAAATCAACGCCCGCGTTTGCCCAGCTAGTTGACCCTCGCTGAACGACATATCCAAACCGAAACGGCGCGTATACGTTGTATGAAATATCCAGTCACGTATTACTGTCCACACTGTGAGACGATCGTCGAACTCGCTCGGGACGGGTATTTGGCCGACAAATCAGTTACACAGTATCCGTTAGACGGGTGGAGCTACGTTTCAGTCGATGACGAATATGAGACCGACGGCGATGGTGTTCGGTTCGTTTGCGGTAAAGACGGTTCGACGGTTGATCCGAACGTCGACGGTTGTGGACGACCGTTTTATCTCTCGTTTGTCCGAAAGGGGACGACCGAGGCTGGAAGCGCACTCATACAGCGGTAGCCATAGTGAGGTTACTGAGAACGCAATGTACAGCGGTGATAGCGAACAGGTGATCCGCACAGATTTCGGCGAGCCGTGGATCACAACGGACAACCTCCACAACGTTCAAGCCGCGACGGTTGTCCTGCTCCTGCTCGGTGGCTCGTCGTCGATGGGTCAACGCATGGGGCAGTTACCCCCGTGATCGTATAAAAACGGTCGGCGGAGGAGTCATCTGTGTATATCGAGGTGATTACTCAGGAGCTAACGCTCGCATCGTCGATTCGATTTGTTCAACGGTCGCTGCTCGTGGGAACGAGACGGAGACCGCAGCGAGACCATCGATTTCGGTGAACCGTTCGAAACGTTCTCGTGCCGCCTCCGGTGTACCCCACACTGCCAGTTGTTCGAGAAGCTCATCCGAAAGCGCCGTGATCGCGCCGCTCGTATCGCCCGCTTGCCAGCGGTCGTAAACCTCGGTTGCGGTCTCTTCGTGTCCCTGTCGGGCAAGATTATCGCGGTAAAACGTCCCCATCCCTCCGATGTAAAAGGCGACATGCTGTCTGACGAGTTGTTTCGCTTCGGCTTCATCGGCGAGCGCACAACAGGTCAACGACAGGGAGACTCGCTGTTCGGACCGATCTCTCTTCCCGAGTTGGGCGCCACGGTCGAAATCGTCGAGACGGTCTCGCAGTCCATCGCGGGTGAACAACAAAGCGTGCCAGCCATCGGCAAAGCGGCCAGCGAGCTCGACAGCCTTCGGCCCCATTCCAGCCGTATCAACGGCCGGAATCGGCTCTGGCGGCTCACACCGAAGTTTGAACCCGGCGAGTTCGAAAACCTCGCCATCGTACGTGACGGAATCACCCGAGAGCACTTGCTTGACGATCTCGACTGTCTCACGGGTTCGACGAAGGGGATTCGAAAACTCGATGCCGTGCCAGTTTTCGATGACGATCGGCCCGGACGGTCCGAGGCCGAGACGGAACCGACCGTTCGAGACTTCTTGGAGTGTCGTTGCGGTCTGTCCGATGAGTGCCGGGGATCGAGAGTAAACGGGCATGATCGAGGTGCCGATACCGATCTCGTCGGTCTCCTGTGCGATACAGGTTAACGTCGTAACCGCATCGCGCCCCCATGTCTCCGGGAGCCACGCCGTGTCGTATCCGAGCTTCTCAGCGAGTCGGGCCTGCGAGACGAGCGCGTCGACGCTCGGCTGTGCTGCAACCGGCAAAAAGACGTCTCGGTCAGTCATGTCGCACCCCACTGTGAATCCTCAAGCGTTGGAACACCCTGGGCAACGATGGTTTCCCCGACGATGTACGAGGACGCCTCGCTGGCAAGGAAATGAATGATATCTGCGATTTCGTCGGGCGTGCCCATCGTTTTGTCGACCGTCGTTCGATCGACGTCCGAGGGATCGAGGCCCATCTGGGTGGCGACACCTTCGGTTCCGACGAGACCCGGTGCCACGCAATTGACGCGGATGCCATGCTCGGCGTAGGCGGCCGAAAGCGAGGTAGTGAAATTGATCACCGCTGCTTTTGCGGCCGCGTAATGGCTCATAAACTGTGATCCCGTCGTTCCAGCGATCGAGGCGAGGTTGACGATCGTTCCGCCGTCATCTTGTGTCTGCATCTGTTTGCCTGCGGCCTGTGCGCAGTGAAACGTGCCGTGAAGATTGACGTCTATAATCGTTTTCCATCCGTTTTCAGAGATATCATCCACGGTCGACATGAACGATGCACCCGCGTTATTGACCATCGAATCGAGCCGACCGAACGTCTCAACCGTCGTTTCGATGAGCGCATCGACGGCATCGCGGTCGCGGACGTCACACTCAACGGCGATCGCAGTACCCGGACGGTCGCTCTCGGTTATCGAGGTCGCGACGGCCTCGATCCGCTCCGGTGATCGAGAGGTCACGACCACATTCGCTCCGTCGGCTGCGAACTGCTTCGCCGTGGCCGCGCCGATACCCTGACTCGATCCGGTGATAATCACGGTCTGGCCCTCAACGGAAAATCGCGTCACCATCGAGATCCACGTGTCGAAGCGACACTCGTACTTCGATAGAACATATCACTCATCGATTCGCCCCTGATCCTAATAAAACACGTGTCGGTGGGGCTGTACGAACGGGGCGCTAAAATGATACTCCACATAGAAGCGACCGAATTACAGATATATTCAACGGCACTGGCAGTCAATACAGCATATGACCGAACGCGAATACCAAGCCGTCTTTTTCGATATCGGTGGTGTCATCGTTGAACTCGCCTCAATCCGTGCGGGGTATGCGTCGTTTATCGACGAATTAGCCGTCGAGTATGGGCTTGATTCGGACGAAGCGCTCGAAGAATGGAAAACGACACTCGGAAATCACTTTCGGGAACGAAAGGGAACCGAGTATCGGTTGGCTCGCGATGGGTACGCCAAAGCGACGGCTTCGCTTTTCGATGGTGAACCGCCCGCGAACTGGCACGAACGTCTCGAATCGGCGGTTACGGATGCGCTTCGACCCGAGTCAGGGATCGTTGAGACGGTTTCAGCACTGTCATCGACCGAGTTACAATTGGCGGTCGTCTCGGACATCGATACGCCAGAGGCACACTCGATGCTCGGGACGTTGGGTATCCGTGAATATTTCGATCATTTCACGACCTCGGAAGCGGTCGGGTACACGAAACCCGACGAACGGATGTTTCGTGACGCCTTGGACGCGTTGGATGTAGATCCGATGCGAACGATCATGATCGGCGACCGATACGAACACGATATCGTCGGCGCGGCGGACGCGGGGATCGAAACGGTCGCCTACGGTGAAGATGCACGAGGGTCGAGAGCCGACCACGAAATTGACCAGCTAGAAGAGTTACTGGTAATCGTCGGAAAAAGTGAGTGAGAAT
>SKKJ01000113.1 GCA_007121575.1 Natronomonas sp. | reverse complement strand
TAGCGTTTAACTCAACGATCGAGTGCCAGATCACCAGTCACAAACTGTTAGAAATCAAACCCGGAGAATATCGTAAGTCGATCCAGATACGCCGGTTTCTCTCTCAGAGATACCCTGCGTCGGAAAGTCGCTCGACGCCGGTCCGGAGCCGATCTTCACTCGCCGCATACGACAAACGAGCGTAACCAGGTGTGCCGAAGGCGCTACCCGGAACCGTTGCGACGTGCGCCTCTTCGATGGCCCCTTCACACCACGATTGGTCGTCGCCCTCGACCGGGAGCATGATGTAGAACGCGCCGTCTGGGATCGGGACGTCGATCCCACGGTCAGCGAACAGTTCGACGAGCATATCCCGTCGTTTCTCGAACGCGGCACGCATTTCGGCGACCTCGTCTTCGGTGTTCTCTAGCGCTTCGACGCCGGCGTGTTGGACGAAGTTCGCCGCACAGGAGACGGAGTGTGAGTGGAGTTTACCCGCTTGCTCGACGATCGGTTCGGGCGCGGCGAGATATCCGAGCCGCCACCCGGTCATCGAGTAGGCTTTCGAGAAACCGTTGACCGTAACCGTTCGGTCTCCCATGCCCTCGAGCGAACCGAGCGAGGTCTGTTCGGTACCGTACGTAATCGCCTCGTAAATCTCGTCGGAGATGACCGTGATGTCGTGATCGACTGCGAGATCTCGGACGCCTTCGAGCGCTGCATCGGTGAAGACGGCCCCGGATGGGTTCGATGGCGAGTTGATAACGAGCAGATCTGTATCGTCTGAAACCGTCTCAGAAAGCGTCTCAAGCGCTGGTTCCAACTGGAAGTTCGATTCCGAGAGATCGACTCGCGAAAGAGTTCCGCCTGCGAGCTTCGTCATCGCCTCGTAACTGACCCACGCGGGATCCAAAAGGACGACCTCATCGCCCTCGTCGATAAGCGTCTGGAACGTTTCATAGAGCGCCTGTTTCGCGCCGGGCGTGACGATGATCTCGTCCGTGCTGTAGTCGAGACCGTCTCCTGCGAGTTTGTTTACGATCGCTTCTTTCAACGCTGGAATACCGCTCGATGGCGTGTACCCCGTATTTCCAGCGTCGAGTGCGCTTTTCCCGGTTTCGACGACGTTTTTCGGCGTCGGAAAGTCCGGCTCTCCAACGGAGAGGTTGACAACGTCGATGCCGTCGGCTTCCAACCTCGATGCTGTGTTACTTATCGCGAGTGTCGCGCTCGGCTCGACCCGTTCGACCCGGTCGGTGAAATTGAATGTCGCTGTCATCGTTCTTCGAGTTCTTCGGCGAGTGCTATAGCGCTTTGGACGGCGCTCGCTCCGTACTCAATCCGCGCTTCGGCCTCAGCTTGGCTCATTCCGGGGCCGATAATTCCGAGCGCGACCGGCGTATCACGTCGTAGCGAGACGTCTGTGAGCCCTTTTGCGGCCGCATCCGCGATCACGCGGTCGTGTTCGGTGTCACCAGTGACGATCGCACCGAGGGCGACGACCGCATCGATCTCGTCCCGCCTCGCGAGTCGGTCCGCCGCGAGCGGCGTATCGTACGATCCCGGTACTTCGATCGTTTCGAGGATTTCAACACCGGCTTCTGACGCGGCTTCACGAGCACGAGTCTCCATTTCGTGGGTCACCGGCCGTTCTTTGTTGAACTGTGCGACCACCAGTCCGAGCGCTACCATACGCTGCGGTGGGTTTCGGCACGTAAAAGAAGTGCCGATAAACGCTTCGACAGTATGGACCGCAAAGTGAACGTCAAAAGTTCGGTTGTGCGCGGCTAGTGAAAATAACCCCTTCGTTATAACCGTATTCTGGGAGTAGAGTGTCGGTAGCACATGCCGAGAAAAAACGAATCGCAGCAGAACGCTGCCTCTAGTCACCAAGACGGGACGGATCGAAGCCGCCGTCAGATCTTACGCTCGTTGAGCGTTGCTTCCGTCGCGGCGCTGGCGGAATGTGGGCAGATAGATGACGATGACGATGATGACGTCGAGCCGAGAGATCCCGAATGGTGTATCGACGAAAACGACGTAGAAGTCCACGAGGTGCTTCGAACCGCCGAAAGCATTGACGGAATTCCCCGCGACCCCGACGATCTGAGCGGACGACGAGAGGCCGCCTACCAGTGTCATCCGCAAGGTTATCAACTCTGTGCGAACTGCCGATTTTACATTCCGGGACGGCCGGGGCGATCCGAAGGGGTGGCCGGTGCCTGCTCGATCGTCGAAGGATTGATTCGCTCACAGGATTGGTGTGCGCTGTATCAAGAAACCGAGCGGCTGGCGGAGTTCCCGAGTCCGGACCCCTCTCGCGAACCCGGACCGACTAGACCTCCACGACTGCGATAGCACGGCTACCGGTATGCTTTCCGCAAGAAAGCGAGCGCCGCACCCAACATTGCGAGATTTCCGAAAAATGCGAGTCGTTCGCCGGATCGGTCGTCCTCGTCGGCGTTCCAAAAGTCGTGCATCGTCGCCGTTACGACTGCCAAAAACGTGACCGCAGCACCGGTCGAAATCCTCGGCAAGCGCCAGAGAGCGATCCCGATTCCCGCCACGAACATCATTCCGGATGCGAACGGTGCTGCGATAGTAGCCATCGGCACGCCAGCCGATCGTGCGTATTCGATCGTGTCCTCCATGTCTCGAAAGTCTTCTGAAGCCTGCAACGCAAGGCCGAGACCGAAGAGGATGCGTCCGAGCCGTGAAAACGATCGGTCAGAATCACGTTCAACCACTTTTGAGCCCATGTGTGTTATTAATTAGCAATTGGTATAAAAGATTTCACCCGTCGCTTCATCGTAGTAAGATGCTATATCCAAATATACTGCCGATGGGACAATGGATCGTATGCGACCTGATGCCCTCCTTACAGGTGTCGCGATCAGTGGCGTCCTCGCGATGCTGCGGCGCGTTTGACGCCCGTTGAGCGAGTCGGTTCTCGTTCACGAAAAGTTAATTACCTTGATTGTGTGTACACGAACGGTCAAGATGACTTCGATAGACTCTCGCACACACGATCGGAAGTTCGTTCGCTCGTTTTTCACCACCCCAACGGCCATCGATGGTGAGGAAGACTCCGCGAAGATGCTCAAAGGCGCGGTTCAGCTTCGGGGGATGGAGGCCCCGGACGTCTGGGTGCCCGACAACGAGGATGCGACCGCACCGAACATGCGGGACGAAGGGGCGCGGAACATCATCGATGTGATCTCAGAACACGGTGCTTCGTTCCCCGGGGAGATCCATCCCCGTCTCGTCTGGCATCGGAAACAACCGGGAACCCGTTACACCGGCTTTCAGCATATGCTCGAGATCACGGATCCTGAAAACGGAGCGATCGAGCATATCGACGGTTTCGTTATCCCCGAGGTCGGCGGCATCGACGATTGGAAGAAAGCAGACGAGTTCTTCACGATCGTCGAAAACGAGCACGGCCTCGATGAGGGAAGCCTCAAGATGTCGGTCATCATCGAAAGCGGACAAGCCGAACTGGCGATGGAGGAACTCCGTGCCGAGATGGGTAAACCGACGAACAACCTCGAACGGTTGTTCCTTCTAGTCGACGGTGAGGTCGATTACACGAAGGACATGCGCGCGATCACGCCAACTGGCGAGTTACCGCCGTGGGCAGAGCTTCGGCATAACACTTCGCGCGCGGCGAGTGCGGCCGGCCTCATCGCCGTCGATGGACCGTATGACGACATTCGTGACGTCGAGGGATATCACGAGCGAATGCGAGACAATCAATCGAAAGGGATGCTCGGGATCTGGTCGCTGACACCAGGGCAAGTCATCGAAGCGAACAAATCCCCGCTTCCGCCACAGGAGGGCTATTGGCTGCTCGATGCGGACGGTCGCGATGTAGAACTCGAACGCCGAGACGGACGAGAGGTGTACACCGGTTCGCGAATCTCCCTTGAGGAGACGGCGAATGGATACGTCCTCTCGATCGGAAGCGATGAGCTCGAACTCGATGAAGACGAACTTCAGGCAGAGCTTCTCGACGTGCTCAAATACGTCCCAAGCCTCAACGACATTGTTGACTCGATGGAAGAGTTCGAAGCGGCAAAAGAGGCCGGCCGGGGCGCGATCGCGATGACACAGGCTGCGACCATCGAGATCAGCGGCGTCGAAGTCGATATCAGCCGCGATCGGATGTGGGATGAGGCGACGTATCAGGCGCTTCAAACACCGGTCGCACTGTTTCAGGACGTGTATGAGAACCGGCCGGATCAACACGACGATCTCGCAGAGCTGTACGATGAAGACGTCGTGGAACGCGCGATGAACGTCGGGAGGTAAGCCGGCAACCGGTTTCGTTCGAACTCAGTATTTCGGGTCGGCTCCGGTTTTCGCATAAATATCGTCCATAATCCGATCGCGTTCGCGCTGCCAGACGCCGAACTCATCCGGCGTAGATGGATACGTCTCATAGTGATCCAATAATCGGTCGGCGAGCGATTTGGTCTCATAGAGGTTCTTCAACGTTCCCCAGTGACCGAAGCTCTTTATCAGCACTTGGATTTTGAGCCCGAGTCCAACATTCGCCGAGCCCGAATACAGCGCATCAGAGAGCTTCTCGGCCGGAAGCGCTGCCAACAGCGCGAGCAGATCGTCGAGGTCGTACGCGGTCGAAAAGATGTTGTAGATATCGAGCGCTGCATAGCGGCCGCCGTAATGGTCCATTACGCGTTCGTTGTACCGCCAGAGGGACCCTTCGCTCACGTCGTCTGATTCGATCGCTTCAATCACTTGCTCACCCGCGTATTGGCCGGCATATGCAGCCCCGGCGATCCCGCCGCCACTGATCGGATTGACGTGGGCCGCCGAATCGCCGATCGCGATATATCCCGGTGCGACTGCGGAGTCGTACGGTCTGCGCGTCGGCAGCGCCGCGCCGAGTTTGTCTTTGACCGTCGCGTTTTTCAGCTCCGGACGCTGTTGGATATCCTCGCGGAGATCGGAGACGAGTTGCATCGGCTCTTCGTTCATCTGGAACCCGAGGCCGACATTGATCTCCGTTGGGGTTCGTGGGAAATACCACAGATAGCCGGCCGAGCGTTTCGTCGGCTTAAACACGAGTGCATCGGACCACTCGACCGGTTCGTCCACCTCGATGATCTCTCTGTACGCCGACGAGAACTGTGAGTATCTGACGTTTGTATCGAACGTCGTCCCGTCGAAGTCGATCTTATCTTGCAGCAACGAGAGCGCCCCTGCGCCGTCGAGGACGACATCGGCTTCATATCGTTTGTATTCGCCT
Organism: Natronomonas sp.; assembly: GCA_007121575.1. Lineage (GTDB taxonomy): Archaea > Halobacteriota > Halobacteria > Halobacteriales > Haloarculaceae > Natronomonas. Next base: position 3,076 of record SKKJ01000113.1, on the reverse strand, counting down.
TTTTTCGTTGCTTCGAACCCGTACACCCGGCCGCGTTCGTCCTGGAGTACGTCCTGAACGACGGTATCGTAGTGAAACGCTGCACCGGCCCGTTCCGCACCGTCAATGATTCGACGACCGTATTCGTATCGATCGATCACGGCGAGTTCACCCGGAACCGGAATATCGAGTACGGCGTCCTCTTGTGGAATCTCGAACTGCCCGTGATCGACTTCGGTGTTGGTAAAGGAACTCTCGATATGGGATTTCGGAATCGATTCGGGGAATTTATCCGCCCCTTTCAGTGCGTCACCGCAGGCGATGTGTCCCGCCTCTGCTTCGTCTTTCCGCTCGACGATGACAACGTCGTATCCCTCGTTTGCGATAGTAGCCCCGGCGTAACACCCAGCCGTACCGGCTCCGACGATAGCGACGTCGTACTCGAACGTGGTCATGTCCGTCTTTCGACGCCGGGGGCGCAAAACTCTTTACTATGTCGCCGTCGGGATGGCGTGTCCTATCTGGCCGTCCACCCACCGTCGATAGCCACCGTGGCACCGGTCGCGTACGATGCGAGATCGCTCGCTAGAAATACGGCCGGGCCGGCGATCTCTTCGGGCTCTGCGAACCTTCCGAGCGGTGTTCGGCGCTCGATCGATTTCCGCAACTTCTCGTTATCCTGCACTTCTGCGGTGAGTTCCGTGGCGACGTACCCTGGTGCCAGACAGTTGACTCGAACGTCCGGCGCCCAATCCAGCGCGAGACTTTTCGTCAAGCCGACGAGGCCGTGCTTCGAGGCGACATAGGGATGCTGACGGGGAAGCCCGACCAAGCCGCCGACGCTCGCGACGTTGATCAGCGTTCCATTCGCCTCCGAGAGCGCCGGTCCAGCGGCGCGAGCACACGCGAACGCCCCACCGAGATTAACGTCGGTCACCAGATCGAACCCCTCGTCTTCGACCGCACTCGGCGTCCCGAGTGCCGTCTCGGGATTGATTCCGGCGTTATTGACCACGATATCGATGCCCAGATCCTCACCGATTCGTTCAAAACACGCTTCGACGGCGGCCGAGTCGGCGACATCGAGCGTTTCGACACGGCTTTCGACACCGAGTTCACGAACGTCCTCGACGACCGCTTCGACATCGGTTTTCGTCCGCGAGAGTGGCACAGCGTTCGCGCCTGCTTCGGCGAACCCCATCGTGATTGCACGTCCGATACCTCTCGATCCACCGGTTATGACCGCCGTTTTTCCGGAAAGGTCGATCTCCATATCGATACCGGCGACCGCCGGGAACAAAAACGTATCCGGAACACACTTCGTCACTTCGTAACGCTCATACGGTTGATACGCCTATGGCTCGATAATGGACCTACGCGTCATCGAGAACCTCGAAACTGAGCTTTCGATCGAAATTCAAGGGGAGGATCACACCTTCATGAACGTACTGAAAGGAGCACTGTTGGAAGTCGATGGTGTCACCGCGGCGACGTACGATATGAACCCCGAACAGTCGGGTGGACAGACCGATCCGATCGTGACTGTCAAAACTGACGGCAGTATTGAACCCTTGGACGCGCTCGAAGCCGGAGCGAAACGCGTTCGATCGAAAACTGGCGCGTTCCGAGACGCCTTCGAATCGGCCGCGTAACTGACACAACTGATCTCTTTCTTAATGATTCGTGATCGAAACAGCGCGAAATGATCGATCACTCGATGCATTAACCATGAACGCTGCACCGACTTAGGTGCTGATCGGATCTATAGAAGCACTCGACGTTAACACGCGAGATATCCGATGAAGACGGTTCCGTCTGGGCCGACATGAACTCGGATCGCTTCTTCGTTGCTCGAGCCACTGAGTACCGCGTCTCTGAAGCTATCGTCAGTGAACAGTTCCTCGGCTACAGTATCCGCAAACGCCGATTCGTCCTCGAACGTGCTGATGTCTACACCCGGCGTTACAACCCCGACCGTCGGTTGCGATTCACACCGAAGGTCGAATTCAGACGTTCCGGGCATCGATCCGTCATACTGTTCGTCGTATTGTTGTGCAACTCGGTGTTTCGTGAGATACTCGATGTAGACGCCGTTTTCGCCACCGTTGAGCGTCCGTTCGGAAGCATCAACCGTCCCGCGCTCCGCTTCGAATCGTTCGAACAGTTCGAACTCGACGGATCTGAGATCAAGCCCTGCCGATTCGTCGCTGTCCCCTGGCGCGTTGGGTGGTGTCGGTGTTTCGTTGATGCCCGGGAACGGAACAACACCGGTGATGATGAGTCCAACTAGCACGATAACGATAACCGCACCGGCGAGGTACGGTTTGCCGACCGCGAGATAGCTCGGGACCGAAATCTCATCGGCGTACTCTCCGTCGTCGATCGATCGCTTTTCGAGGGCGTGATTCCCACAGCGAGAACACGGTGGTGAGTGCTTGACGTGTTCGCGACCGCAGTTCGTACACGCCCACACGATCGAACTCCCCTCAAACGGAGAACTCGTTTCCTCCGAGACGGTTTCGAACGTCTCGCGCCCACACGTCCCACAGGACGAAACGTCTGTATCGTACTCTCGGCCACACCACGTACACCGCCACTTCACGGGCAGACATACCGGTTTAATCGAATAAACTCTTCCGTTTGTGGTGAATCGTGTTCGCTTTCGCGTTACAGACGGACCGGAATTCCTTTCTCTGCGAGGTAACGTTTGACCTCATCGACAGAGTATTCCTCGAAGTGGAAAATAGACGCGGCGAGGGCCGCGTCGGCACCGGCCTCGGTGAACACTTCGTCCATATGCCTCGGCGAGCCACACCCGGAAGAAGCGATCACGGGCGTCGAAACGTTATCACAAACCGCTTTCGTTAGTGGGATATCGTAGCCGTCTTTCGTCCCGTCGGCATCGATCGAGTTGACGAACAGTTCTCCGGCACCGCGTCTGGCGGCCTCGCGTGCCCATTCGACGACATCGGTTCCGGTTCCCTCCCGCCCGCCTTTGACGGTGCATTCGAACCAGCACGATTCGCCGTTGATCTCGGCGTAGTACTCGCCTTCCTCATCGAATCGTCGCCTCGCGTCAACGGAGATAACGATACAT
>SKKJ01000100.1 GCA_007121575.1 Natronomonas sp. | reverse complement strand
GGACGAACTCGAGAAGGCGCTTCGAGACGCGGAGATCACCTTGGCCGATGGGACGGGGATCATCGGTGGCGTGACCGGGGCATTGTTGGCGGATTGTTATCACAGCGACGTCCCCGCAGCGGTGCTCATCGTGCGTTCGAATCCCTTCATTCCCGATCCGGGTGCCGCCCATGCGGTGATCGAAAACGCACTCGAGCCGCTCGTCGATTTCGATATCGACACACAGGAACTCCTCGAACAGGCCGAGAAGATCCAACAACAAAAACAACAGATCGCAGCGCAACTCAAGCAGCTCCAGCAACCGGACCAACAGTCACCACCGATGGGCATGTATCAGTAAGCGAACTCGACTCCGATCTCGATCCCGGTGAGAATCCACACAGGTTGTTTCACAACGTATCACCGGATGAGAATAGCCCCCGGAGTATTTATCCTCGTCTCCTCTTGAAGGTAATCGACGGACGTTTGAGATACTTACCTATGACACACACGATCGAAATCAGTGACGAACTCAAAGATCGACTCGATACCCACCTCGAAGAGGACGAAACGTACGAGGAATTCATTACAGAACTCGTGTCCGTATACGAGACCGAGGGAGCGTTTCTCCGGGAAGGATATTCTGAATGAGCGATTTCAAGAGCCGTTCGAACGGCGTCTCTAAAGCCCACACATCGACGTAGCGGATTCATGAATGAGTCAGCCACTCGTGTTCCACTGCACGAGATTGACCGTTGTCGTGTTCCACTGCACGAGATTGACCGTTGAGTACTTTAGAAAGGGAATCGAAATATCGCACGTCGGCGTGCAGTTTCGGCGGTACTGACACACGAGCAATCGAAATCGACAGCAAACATTATGGACATCTCGAATATCATCTCGGAAGACTACGTTGAACTTTCGCCAGAAACCACCGTCTCGAAGCTTACCGGGACGTTCAAAAACTCGGATGTGAGGGGCGTCCTCGTCCACGGCGACGAATTCGAAGGCGTCGTCACGAGAAGACAGCTCGTGACGTCTCATCATCAACCGAACGAGAAAGTCGGTTCGTTGGTCTGGCACGTTCCCCGACTCGCTCCGGACGAGGACGTGCGTAAAGTCGCACAGCTGATGATCGATAGTAACTCGCAGTTGCTGCCGGTCTTCGAAGGCGAAGAGCTCATCGGCGTCGTCACGGTCGATGAGATTCTCGAAGAAGTACGGCCGTATCTCGATGCGGCAACGGTCGCAGAAGCGGCCAGCACAGACCTCGTGTCAGTCGGACCGAATTCGACCTTTGGCGAGGCACTCAACGTCCTCCGTGAAAACCGAATCACCCACCTTCCCGTCGTTGAGGACGATACCGCCGTGGGGATATTGAGCCTCTACGACGTGATCGACGTTACCGTTCGAGCGGAGGGCCAAAGTCAAGGCGGCGACGCCGGCGGAACGGACTCGTTCGGCGGCGAGATCTCGTCCAGTACCGCCCGCGCACGCCGGGGGGGATTCGGCGCTCGGGAAGGCGAACTCGCACGCGTGTTAGACCTTCCGGTCCGGGATCTGATGGTGACCCCGGTTCGGACGATTCACCCGGATGAAACGCTCGACACCGCGGTCGAGGAGATGTTCGCGATCGGCGGATCGTCACTTGTCGTCACGGAGAACGGAAGCCCGCACGGCATACTCACGAAAACGGACGTCCTCGACGCGCTCACGTGGGAAGCGGGAGGAAATCGGGCCGTTCAGGTGTACGGTGTCGATCTGATCGATGACATCAGCTACGACGAGATAGTCTCGATGATCGAAAAGTTCGACGACAGAGATCACGGGATGAGCATTTTGGACGCGAAGGTCCACCTCCACAAACACGACGAGAAGCTTCGCGGAACGCCGCTGTTGCTCGCTCGAATCCGTCTACACACCGATCAAGGGCTGTACCTCGCCTCCGGTGAGGGATACGGTGCAAGCCATGCGATCAAGGAAGCCCGAGATATCTTAGAGCGACAGATCCGCGATAAAAAGACCCACGGACGAAGCAAAAAGCCTCGAAGCGAGGAGTTCTGGGAGAAACGGTTCGGATGGATGCTCGAAGAAGCGAAGTGACGGACTGAAACATCCGACCCCGTTCGAAACGTCCGGTTTCGATCAGGGCAGTATCTACATATACCGCCGCATATACCTACAGGTATGACAGACCGAACGGCTGCTCGAACTCGGTCGACGGCCGAAACCGACATCGAGGTGACTCTCGAGATCGACGGTGACGGCGAGAGCACCATCGAGACCGGCATCGGCTTTTTCGATCACATGCTCGAAGCGTTCGCCAAACACGGCCTTTTCGATCTCACAGTTCGCTGTGACGGCGATCTTGAGATCGACGATCACCACACCGTCGAAGACGTCGCGATCACGCTCGGAGAGACGTTCGAAGAAGCGCTCGGAGACAAACGCGGAATCGTCAGATACGCAGACCGAGCCGTACCGCTGGATGAAGCGGTCGCTGAGACCGTCGTCGACGTCTCAGGACGACCTCGGTTTTATTTCGAGGGGGAGTTCTCACAGCCGACGATCGGCGAGTTCACGAGCGACATGGCGCGTCACTTCGCCGAATCGCTGGCGCTGAATGCCGGGTTGACGCTACACACCAGTATAAAAGGCGAAAACGCCCATCACGAAACCGAGGCGTTGTTTAAATCGCTGGCGAGAGCACTGGACGATGCGACGCGGATCGATGACCGTCGAAGCGACACGCCGAGTACGAAAGGGACCTTATAACGGAAGGCGCTATCGTGGTCGCTCTTGGCGCTCGATTCCTCGATACACGGCCATCGCGATGAAATAGACCACCATAAACAATAAGAACCCAGCCGTGAGCGTGAGTACCGTTCCCGTGGCGAGATCGAGGACGGTCCAAGCGATCGCGACAGCGAGTGCGAACCCGAAGACGAGAATGGCGAATACGCCAGAAGCGACATAGATACCAGTGTCACTCTCGGGAAGCATTACCGTCGTCTATTCGTCGGACGGATAAAAGCGCTGTTGAGTTGGCTCGATAGTACGCGCGTACGCAGAGTTCGAGAGCAACATCGAGCAAACTCATATTACGAACACAGCCCGTAAAAACGGTATGCGCGAACTCGTCTTCACCCTCGAATATGCGCCGGGGTGTAACGCGGTCGCGGATACGCTCACAGCACATCCGGACGCGCGAATCAGATCGCTTTCGTTACACGCAACTCCCGAAAGCCTCTGGCGAGTGGATCACGCGAGCGGGACAGCGGCTGCCCTCACAGCGATCGAAGACGCCTTTCTCACAAGCGATTACTACGCCGACTGTCTCGCGGCTGAAGACTGCGGTGCGACCCAACACACGCAGGTGCTCGAGCACTCCGATGACACGCTGGTGTTGTACTCGTATTGGGACCGGACGCCATCTTGCGTCTCCGTCCCACACATCGCGCTTTCGCATCTCGGTGACGGGGTGCTTTTCGAAACCCGTCATAACGGACGTATCTACACCTGGCGAGTGATTCACTCGAGTCACGGTAACGTGCGAGCGTTCACTGCGGAAGTCGAAGCTACCGTTGGCGAATGCGCAGAGATGGATATCAAACGAGTAACCGATGCTGCAGCGCCGACAGATGCCGTTGAACATACCGCAAACGAACTCTCACCCGAGCAGAGGGCAGCGCTCGAAGCGGCAGTCGAACATGGATATTATGAGACACCGCGCGAAGTCACGGTCGACGACCTCGCAACGAGACTGGAAATTCCACGATCGACACTTACGTACCGATTGCGCCGAGCAGAGGCGTATTTAGCCGAATCGTACGCGAGCGAGAACGGGTTTCTACGCGAACATCGACGAGGAACTGATCCATCGGTAGATCAGCTCCGATAGCGATGCGTTGGAATATTCCAAGGAAGGCGTATCCCGTCTGACATCGTAGACGGCACCAATGAAAGAGCGTGTAGGCGGCGCTGAAAATACGGAGAGTCAGCGGCCGCAACGGCTCGCGATCACCCTCTCGGTTCCGGAGATGGATTGCCCCTCCTGCGCTGGGAAAGTCGATGCGAGTCTCGGACGTGTCGATGGCGTCATCGACGCTGATCTCCAGCCGGTCAACGGGACGGCGACCGTGACGTACGATCCGAACCGAGTCGACGAGAACGGCATTATCGAAGCCATCGAAGGTGCAGGCTACGACGTCCTCAACCGACTGAATGATCGCGAGCACGCTAACGCGGAAATGATCGCGCCGCCGTCGACGGTGTGGACGAGTCGGCGCGCGATCGAGACGTGGATCGGTGCCGTCTTTCTGACTGGTGGATTGCTCTTCGAGTTCGTGCTCATCGGTTGGAACAGCGTCGTGCTTCCGACTCCGTTTTTCGGGTTTAGCCTCGCTGATATTGCGTTTGTTATCGCCATCGTATTTAGCGGACGAGAGGTCGTTCGAAGCGGGTACTACTCGGCTCGAAACCGGAGCCTCGACATCGATCTGTTGATGGGAACCGCCATCGTCGCTGCGACATCGATCGGTCTGTTTATCGAGGCAGCGACGCTCGCCGTGCTGTTCAGTATCGCCGAACTGCTCGAGCGGTACGCGATGGACCGAACGCGAAACTCACTGCGTGAGCTAATGGAACTCGCACCGAACGAAGCGACGGTCATCAGAGACGGCGAGGAAACGACGGTCCCCGTCGATGCGGTCGCTATCGGTGAGGTCGTGGTCGTTCGACCCGGCGAGAAGGTTCCGATCGATGGGATCGTCCGTCGCGGGACCAGCGCGGTCGATCAGTCACCGATCACCGGTGAAAGCGTTCCCGTCGACAAAGCGGAAGGCGATGAGGCGTACGCGGGGACGCTCAACGAGACCGGATATCTCGAGATCGAGGCGACGACGAAGGGTGATGAGTCGACGCTTTCGCACATCATCGAACTCGTCCGTACTGCACAGGCAAAGAAGACCGAAAAGGAGCGGTTCGTCGACCGGTTCGCAGGACGGTACACGCCCGTCGTGGTCGTGCTCGCGATCTTGACGGCCACGCTTCCACCGGTGTTCATCGACGGAAGCGCAACAGTTGCAGTCGCGGGCTATTCACACACGTTCGTTGGCGAGTGGCGAACGTGGTTCGTTCGCGGACTCACGCTGTTAGTTATCGCGTGTCCCTGTGCGTTCGTCATCTCGACGCCGGTTAGCGTCGCCTCCGGCGTGACAGCCGCCGCACGGAATGGCGTTCTGATCAAGGGCGGAAACTATCTCGAAGCGATGGGCAATGTCGATGCGATCGCCTTCGATAAGACCGGAACGCTCACCAAGGGTGAGCTCACCGTGACGGACGTCGTTCCGGTCAGCGATTCATCCGAATTCGATGTGCTGGGCTACGCAGGTGCGCTCGAACAGCCGAGCGAACATCCGATCTCGAATGCGGTCCTCGACGCGGTCGAAAGAGACGAGATACCGCTTCCGAACGTCACAGACTTCGAAAGTCTCACCGGGAAGGGCGTCCGAGCGTGTATCGACGGGACGGTCTACTACGCGGGAAAACCGGGGCTTTTCGACGATCTGGGGTTCGATCTCGATTCACAGAAATCGCTCACGGACGGAGGGAAGCCGATCGAATCGAAACGGCAACGTGAGAGCGATACCGAACCGGGGACGAACGGTCAAACGGCCGCGTTGATCGACAGGATCGGCTCGCTGCAACGCGAGGGAAAGACGGTGATACTCGTCGGAACCGAGGATCGATTGCTCGGTGCGATCGCTATCGCTGACGAAGTCCGACCGGGCGCAAAGCAAGCCATCGAAAGCCTTCACGGACTCGGCGTCACATCGCTCATAATGCTCACGGGCGATAACGAGGGGACCGCGCGGGCAGTCGCGAACGAACTCGGGATCGACGAGTATCGAGCGGAGTTGTTACCGGACGAGAAAGTGGACGCCATCGAGGAACTGCAAGTCGAATACGGCTCAGTCGCGATGGTCGGCGATGGCATCAACGACGCGCCCGCGCTCGCGAGTGCGTCCGTCGGAATCGCGATGGGTGCCGCGGGGACCGACACCGCGATCGAGACGGCAGATATCGCGTTGATGGGCGATGACATCGGAAACGTTCCGTATCTCTATGCGCTGTCACACAAAGCCAACGGCGTGATCAGACAGAACATATGGAGCAGTCTCGGGGTGAAGCTGTTGCTCGCGATCGGCGTCCCGTTCGGGTACGTTAGCGTCGCGGCGGCGGTCGTCATCGGGGATATGGGGATGAGTCTCGGCGTGACCGGGAACGCGATGCGGCTGTCGCGGATGAAACCGGATAGCTTCCTCGATGCTGGACCGGACGAATGAGATCAGATGTGCGTTTCGGATTCGACCGGACCTGTTTCGGGAGTTCGGATTCCCGTTGATCGGCGCGTCCCAGACTCACTGATTCGGCGTCAGCGCTGCACGCGTGACGCCCCGCGAATCGGATTCGGCCAGCGCCTCGTCGACGTCCGTGAGATCGAAGTGCGCGTCGATGAGGTCATCATACGGGTATTTGTCGACGTTCTTTTCGAGGAACGTGAGCGCCCGCTTGAGATACCACGGCTGGTAGCGGACGGCAGATTCGATCGTCAGCGCCTTGCGCGTCAGCGTCCCGGGGTCGAACTCGGTCGTGTGACCCGGACTGACGTTACCGATTTCGAGGTATCGGCCACCATCCCGGATGAGATGGATTCCTTCCGAGAACGCATCCGGAACGCCGGCGACTTCGACACCGACATCCGCGCCGACGCCGTCGGTTAGCTCACGGACGCGCTCGGCACGGGCGTCGACCGTCTCGTACTCCCGGAAGTCGATCGCGTGATCGACGCCGAACTCTTTGGCGCGATCGATTCGCCCGTCGATCCCTTCGATCACAATCGTCTCAGCGCCCCGTTCGTTGGCGATGGCAATCGTGTTCAGTCCGAGCCCACCGGCACCCTGGACGACGACTGTGTCGTCGTACTCCACGCCGATCTTATCGAGTCCGTAAAGCATCTGTGAGAGCGCACAGTTTGCGCCGGCGGCGATAGACGGATCGAGTCCTTCCGGTACTTTATAGAAATACTGGTCGGGGTGGATGAAATAATGCGTCGCGAACGTGCCGTGGAAGTGCGGCGGTTCTTCAGGCGGTTTCGACCAGTTTTCGTAAGCGTTCTGACAGAGGTTGAACTGCCCCTCCTGACACGACGGACATCGCCGACAGGTGATATAATACGCCGGCGCGACCAGATCGCCCGCTTCGATCGGCTCACCCGCGTAATCCGTCTCGACGCCGTCACCGAGCTCTTTCACTCGGCAGAGCACCTCGTGTCCGAGGACACCGTCTTTCACTTCGGGGTGATGCCCGCGCCAGATGTGCAGCTCGGAGCCGCACACGTTCGCCTGCTCGACTTCCGTCAAGACCGCGCCGGGTTCCGGCTTCGGAACTTCATACGCTTTTATCTCGACGCGTTCCGGTTCAGCGAGGTACGCGAGCCTTCCTGTCGGTCTGGTTCCCATATTTCCAGATACTTGCAGGAGCGTCTTCAACTTTTGTAGAGCGTATATCGAAAGTGAAGAGAGGGATTTTTTGATGAGAACGGTCACCGAGAGAACCGACGGTGGCAGTCGAAAGCGAGAGTGCCGACAGGACACGAAAATATAATAAAAATACGGTATATATGAAAGACAGAGTATCAATCCTATGTCGGACAGATATGACGTCATCGTAATCGGCGTGGGCGGTATGGGTAGCGCAACCGCCTACCACCTCGCATCGAGAGGCTTCGATACGCTCGGGATCGAGCGATATGATATCCCTCACGCGATGGGGTCCTCCCACGGTGTCACACGAATCATTCGAAAAGCGCAGTACGAAGATCCGGCCTACGTTCCGCTGGTTCGGCGGGCGTACGAACGCTGGCGCGAGCTAGAAGAGCTGACGAGTCGGAAGCTCCTGCACATCACGGGGGGAATCGACACCGGCCCGCCGGAAAGCGACATCTTCAACGGCTCGAAGCGATCTTGTGAGGAACACGGAATCGAATACGAAGCGCTCACCGGCGCCGAAGTCAACGAGCGGTTCCCGGGATACGATCTCCCGGAAGACCACCGGGCGGTTTATCAAGAAGACGGCGGGTTCGTCGTTCCAGAGCAAAGCATCATCGCCCACGTCGAGGCCGCACAAGCCGAAGGGGCGGAGATCCGCGCACGGGAAGCCGTCGCAGACTACATCCCGACAGCCGACGGCGGCGTCCGCGTAACGGCTTCGAAGGGAACGTACGAGGCCGACAGGCTCGTCGTGACGGCCGGCGCATGGGCGAAAAAGTTCATTCCGGAAGTCGAAGCACAGCTCGTGCCGGAACGACAAGTGCTCGGCTG